>DASWRR010000093.1:0-4727 GCA_036403055.1 Ilumatobacteraceae bacterium
CAGATGAAGCGCCGCCAGATGCGCAACGACACATCCTTCGGCGCGACCGCGAACGACAACGATCGCGTCCGGCAGTACGTTGCCAAGCTCACCGTCAACCCCGCGATCGCCCATGGGCTCAACCACGAGATCGGTTCGCTCGATGTCGGCAAGTTGGCCGACATCGTGCTGTGGCGTCCGGACCACTTCGGTGCCAAGCCGCAGCTGGTGCTGAAGAGTGGGTTTCCTGCATACGGAGTCACGGGTGATCCCAACGCGGCGACGGATTCGAGTGAGCCACTGGTGCTCGGCCCACAGTTCGGTTCTTACGGGTCGACGGCCGCCGATCTCTCCGTTGCCTTCGTCAGCCAGGCAGCGGTGGACGCCGGCGACGACCACATGACGACGCGCCGCCGACGCGTTCCCGTCGCCGGAACCCGCGACATCGGCCCGGCCGATCTGATGCACAACAATCGCTTGGGCCACGTCGACGTCGATCCGAAGACCGGTGTCGTCTCACTCGACGGTGACACCGTCTACAGCGATCCTGCTGACTCCGTTTCCCTGAGCCGGCTGTACTTCCTGTGACGTTCGAACGATGACGCGACACCCGACCACCGAAGGTTTCTCCATGCCGCCCGAGTGGGCCCGGCATGCACGCACGTGGATGGAGTTCCCGCCGGCCAACACGACGTTCGGCAACGACCCTGATGGCGAGCTCGGCTACTACAGAACCGTGTGGGCGGCCGTGACGAATTCGATCGCGCGATTCGAGCCGGTCTCATTGATCTGCGACGTCGGAGATGCCGAGGCGGCGCGCGCCGTCGTCGATCCGTCGGTCACGATCCACGAGACGAGCATCGACGAGTCCTGGTTCCGCGACAGTGGACCGACGTTCGTCACGCATCCCGACGGGCGTCTCGGTGCCGTCTGCTGGCAGTTCAACGGGTGGGGCCGCCAACCGTTCTGCGTCTGGGACGACGAACAACGCGTCGGCGCGATCGCCGCCGGCCTGAGCGGCGCGGAACTGTTCACGTCGGCGATGGTCAACGAGGGCGGCGGCATCCACGTCGACGGCGACGGCACCGTGATGGTCACTCGGACGGTGCAACTCGACCCGGATCGCAACCCTGGGTGGTCGGCCGAGCAGGTCGAAGCGGAGCTGAAGGCGTGCCTCGGCGTCGACAAGGTGATCTGGTTGCCGCGCGGCTTGACGAAGGACTACATGCGCTTCGGGACCCGTGGTCACGTCGACATCGTTGCGGCGTGGGTCCGCCCTGGTCTCGTCGTCGCCCATGCCCAACCAGACCGTGATCATCCCGACTACGAGGTCTGCAAGGAGAACCTCGCGATTCTCCGAGCGAGCACGGATGCCAGGGGACGGACGCTGGAAGTCGTCGAGATCCTCGCCCCCGCGACGACGCACGCCGACGGCGACATCGTCGACTGGTCATACATCAACCACTACGTCTGCAACGGTGCGGTGATCCTGTGCTCGTTCGACGACGAACGCGATGCCGACGCGGCCGCGACGCTCGCCCGGTTGTACCCCGGCCGCGAGGTCGTGCTCGTCGAGGCTCGCTCGATCTTCGAATGCGGCGGTGGCATCCACTGCATCACGCAGCAGGAACCAGCGGTGTAGCTGACGCCTTCGTCAGTGGGTGTGGACGATGAGCACGTTGCACGGCGCGCGCTTGGCGACATCGCCGGCGATCGAACCGAGCACTCGCGATGCGCCCTGCACGCGCTTGTTGCCCACGACGATGACGGAGGCGTTCAAGCGTGACGCCTCTTCGCAGAGCGCATCTGCCGGGCTGCTCAACACCACCGCGTGCGTCACGGGTCCCGTCGTCTTCAGTGTTCTTGCGAGTGAGGTCAACAGATCCTCGGCAACGCCGATCGAATCGACGTGCCAGCGCTCCGATCCGCCGCCATGGATCTCTTGGGTGGTGTTGCGGGTCATGGACATGACGATGTGCAGCGGGCGATCGAACGCGTTGGCCATTTCGGCTGCCGCCACGGCTGCCATCCCGGCTGTCTCACTGCCGTCGACTCCGACGATGATTTCGTTCACGGTTCCCCCAATCGCTGGATCACGATAACAGAACGGCCCGACAGGCCGTCCGAGACGACCGACCGCGGATGTCAGTCCGCTGCGCCGGACAGTCGCATGTGCCCGAGGCGCCAGTTCGCAATGATCAGCGCGACCGCGGTGACGATCACCAGACGGACGATCGCGGATCCCCCGTGCGGAATGCCGGCGCGGATCAGCCGATCCGGCGGGTGATGGATGAATCCGACGAAGATCGCCCGTGACTCCCACTGTGGTGAGAGCTGGGCGATGCCGGTGAGCGCGGCACCCAGAAGGCGTTCGATCAGGAACACGACGGCGAGCGACCACACCGCGGTTCGGCGTGTGACGCATCCGATCGCGATGAACACCGCGACGTAGCTCATGCTGCCGACCGCGGCCGCGACGAAGGCGGGCCATGCACTGGACGGGACGCCGGCGACGATCGCCGCGAGGGCCGTGGCCGGGGCGATGGTGACGAGCGCGACGATGCAGCCACCGAGCCACCGTCCGATCACGATCTGCCACGTCGGCGTCGGTGACAGCCAGGTGAAGTGCAAGGTGCCGGACCGCACCTCGGAGCCGAGAACGGAATCGCCGATCACGAGCGCTGCGATCGGCATCACGAGCGCAAAGATGCCTTCGGCTGCGACGTTGGCGAATGCCCGCTCTGCGCTCGTGTGGACCGCGTGCGCCAGCAAACCGAACAGCAGTGCGCCGGCGCACGGCAGCAGGACAGCGGCCCAGCGCTTGGGCGGGACACACGACTGCAGCGTGTACCGCAGGATCGCGACGAACCGCGAACGGCGACGCGACACCGTCGCCATCTGCTGGGCGGGCGCTTCGGTCATCGGACCAGCTCCCTGAACAGGCTCTCCAGCGAGTCGTCGAGCGCGCGCACCTCGAGCAGGCGGACGGATGCATCGCGTGCCAGACGCGGCAGTGCGGTTGCCAGGTCGCGAGCTTGCGAGGTCTGGATGACGAGTCCGTCACGGGTCGAATCGAACGTGACGCCGGCGACGGACTCGAGCGCGATCAACGATGCCGCCAGCCGGCGACCGTCGTCCGAGCGCACGAGGACATGCCGAGGACGATCGTCCATCGCGTCGCGGATCGCGTGTCGCCCGCCGGCAGCCGCGAGGCGTCCGTGCATCAGGACGATGACGCGCTCAGCCATCCGCTCGACCTCGTTCAACACGTGCGAGCTGACGATCACCGTTCGGCCGTCGCTGCCGAGCTTCTTGAACAGTTCGATGAGGTGGAGGCGCTGGACCGGGTCCGCGCCGTTGAGCGGCTCGTCGAGCACGAGCACCTGAGGGTCGGTCACCAGCGCCGCGGCGATCTTCGTTCGCTGACGCATGCCCTTGCTGAAGCCGTCCACCCGACGGTCGGCGGCGTCGAACATCGCGACGCTCTGCAACGCCCGTTCGGGCGCGTCGCGATCCGCGATCCGGTAGAGGTCTGCCGTGTACGTGACGAGTTGGCGTGCGGTGAGACCGCCGGGCACGGCTTCGTCCTCCGGCACCAACGCCATCCGGCCGTGCACGTCACGGTCGCGGCGCGGGTCACGCCCCTCGACTCGAACCGACCCTTGATTCACGCCGACGAGTCCCGTCATCGCCCGCATCAACGTGGTCTTGCCGGCCCCGTTCGGTCCGAGAAGACCCGTGACGCCGGGGCCGAACGAGCAACTCAGCTCCGACAGGGCGACCTTGGGACCGAACCACACCGAGACGTCGGCGATCTCGACGGTCGCCTCCGCGGCGAACGCGGGATCACCGAACTCCCGTTCGGACACGACGTCGACGGGCACGATCAACGCTCGACCCATCGATAGCGCTGCAGGAGGACGCCGGCTCCGATGAGCAGGATTCCGACGTAGGTTGCCAGCACGAGCAGCCCGCCGCCGGCAACACCGGCCAACGGCGAATCCTGGTCGACGTGACCGAGGAAGACGATGTCGCGCAGGTACAGCGGCAGCGACAAGACGTTGATCAGCGCGGCAGCGGACCCGTGGCCGCGTTCGAAGTCGCCGACGATCACACCCGACGCGATCGACGTGATCAGGAGGAGTCCGATGACGCCGGCGCCGGCCACGATCCGGCGATCGCTGAGCGACGCGATCGCCACACCGATGACCGCGTAGTAGAGCGCCAGCAGCAGGACGGACAACGGGACCCGCCACAAGACGTCGAGGTGCCCCGTGAAGTACTTCGACGCGCTGTCGCTGACCAACATGTTGCCGAGAAACAGGACCACCTGCGGAAGGAACGAGAACGCGAACAGGATCGACGCGATCGATCCGACCTTGGCGATGACGTAGTCGATGCCGGTGAGGGGTCGCGCGAACATCAGTGGCAGCACGCGTTGGCGGCGGTCGGGGCACATCACGTCGGGAGCGACCAGCGCAACGAACAGCAGCAGTGCCGACGACACGCCGACGTAGTTGCGATAGGTGATGATCTCGAGCCGGTCGAGGCGGTCGCGCGTCACGTACCCGATGCCGACGTTGACGACCGCTGGAATGGTCACGACGCCGAGGAGCACGAACGGCGCGAACTTCTGGCGCCACGACCGGCGGATTCCGAGGGCCCTGCGGATCGACGCCTTGTAGAGCGCGAACGTCGCAGTACCCCTGAGGCCGCGCGGTCCGTCGTACGGGCGATAGCCGCGGTCG
>DASWRR010000094.1:0-3497 GCA_036403055.1 Ilumatobacteraceae bacterium
CGTCGCCGCGCCGAGAGGTCTGCCCTCCAGTCCTGACGTCCGCCCCTCGCTACTGCAGGACGTCGGGAAACCCAGTCGCACGCAGATCGGTGCCGACGGCGTCCTCGAGCAGCTTGGCGACCTGCGACGACCATGCCGCGCCGCCGTACTGCGCCTTGGCCCGTACGAACGTCTGCTCGACGAGCCCGGCGAGCTCGAGCGGCACGCCGAAATCGCGGCCCATCTCCATCGCGAACCCGAGGTCCTTCAAGGCGAGGTCCATCGTGAACCCGATGTTGTAGCTGCCGTTCAAGATCACCTGGCTCTCGGTCTCGTGCACGAAGCTGTTGCCCGAGCTGTTGCGAATCGCTTCGAACGAAGTCGCCAGATCGAGGCCGCCGCGCTTGGCGAGCATCAGTGCCTCGCTGACCGCGACGAGATTCACGAACGCGAGCATGTTCGTGATCACCTTGATGACCGCAGCACTGCCGATCGGACCGATGTGGATGATCGGGCTGCCGATCGCGTCGAGCAGGTGTCGGTGGCGTGCGACGACATCTTCGTCCCCGCCGACGAGCACGGTGATGTCGCCTTCCGCTGCCTTGTGCACGCCACCCGTCACCGGACACTCGAGCACCGCGATCCCGCGCTCCGCACACGCCGCCGCCAGTCGCAACGTTTCGACGCGATCGTTGGTGCTGTTGTCGATCCACGTGCCGCCAGCGGCGAACCCGTCGAGAACCCCACCGTCGCCGAGCACCACCCCGGCGATCGCCCTCGGCGACGGCAGGCAGGTGAACACGACGGTCGACCGCTCCGCGACCTCGGCAGGCGACTCGGCCCACGTCGCGCCGGCAGCGATGAGACCGTCTCCGAGCTCGCGACGGAGATCGGTGATCGTGACATGGTGGCCGGCACGCACGAGGCTTGCCGCGAGATGCACGCCGAGGTTGCCGAGGCCGATGTATCCGACGTGTTCACTCATCGCCAGAGTCTCAGCTGCCGGAGACCCGTGAGCAAATGCAGCAGCGATACGGTGTCGACCGCCCGGCGCGAGAAAGAGCACGATGACGATCACTGAATTCGAGATGAGCTACTTCGGGCTCGAGGGCAAGCGAGCGATCGTCACCGGCGGCAACACGGGTCTCGGACAGGCGTTCACGTTGGCGCTCGCGAAGGCCGGCGCGGACGTGTTCGTCCCGAGCCTCGCCGACGACGACGGCGAGACCTGCAAGCTCGTCGAGGACGAGGGCCGACGGTACGAGTTCATGGAAGCCGACATCACTGCGTCCGGTGCACCGAAGCAGATCGTCGATGCATGCGCGCAGCGGTTCGGCGGCGTCGACATCTTGATCAACAGTGCGGGCGTGTGCCCCCTCGCCGAGGTGCTCGACTTCGGCCGCGAGAAGTGGGATGCGACGGTGCAGGTCAACCTGACCGCCGCGTTCGAGATCAGCTACGAGGCAGCCAAGCGAATGGTGCCCCAGCGCAGTGGCAAGATCATCAACATCTGCTCGATGTTCAGCTTCCTCGGCGGCAGGCTCTCCCCCGCGTATTCGGCGACCAAGCACGGCATCGCCGGATTGACCAAGGCGTACTGCGACGAGCTCGCCGAGCACAACATCCAAGTCAACGGCATCGCGCCTGGTTACTACGCGACCGCGATCACGGCCGCGACGCGCAACAACCCGGACGCCAGCCGCCGGGTGCTCGACCACATCCCGGCCGACCGCTGGGGTGAGCCTGCTGACCTGATGGGTGCCGTCGTGTTCCTCGCCAGCCGCGCCTCCGACTATGTCAACGGCCACATCCTCGCCGTCGACGGTGGCTACCTCGTCCGCTAGGACGGGCAGCGGCATGGCGGCAAGCGACGGCCCCTTCGTCGTCGGCGTTGACTGCGGCACGCAGAGCGCCAAGGTCGTCGTCTTCGACGCGGCTGGAAATGCGGTCGCCCGCGGACACGAGCCGCTGCAGCCGATGAGCCGGCCACAGCCCGGCGTCGCCTTCCACCCCGATGACGATCTGTGGCGAGCGATCACGACCGCGTGCCGGCAGGCGATTGGCGCGTTCGGCGGCGACGTCGGAGCGATTGTCGCGGTGGGCCTCTGCGGCATCAGATGCTGCAAGGCGTTCCTCGACGATGACGGCTCGTTGGTCGAACCGGTCATCAGTTGGATGGACGACCGCGCCTACCAACCGTATGTGCCGAGCCGCGACGACGTTGCGTTCGCGACGACGTCCTCCGGCTACCTCGCGCATCGGTTCACCGGTCAGCTGAAGGACACCGCGGCCAACAACATCTTGCTGCAGTGGCCGATCGACACCGACAAGTGGGAGTGGAGCGACGACGCCGCGCTGTACGAACGCTTCGCGGTCACGCGCGAGATGTTGCTCGAGCTGCAGATGCCGGGCGACGTCATCGGCGGCGTCACTGCGGCTGCAGCCGAAGCGACCGGGCTGCGCGCTGGAACACCGGTGATAGCGACCGCCAACGACAAGGCCGTCGAGATGCTCGGCGCCGGATCGCTCGGCAACACGACCGCGCTCGTCTCGCTCGGCACGTACATCGCCGCGATGGTGCACGGCGACGTGAACCACACGACGCCTCGTTATTTCTGGACGAACTTCGCCAGCATCCCGCATCGCTACCTGTACGAGAGCAATGGCGTGCGCCGCGGCATGTGGACGCTGACCTGGTTCCTCGACATGCTCGGTCCCGAGGTGGCCGAGCGTGCCGCAGTGCTCGGGTTGACGCGTGAGGAGCACATCGAGCGCGAAGCAGCGGAGGTTGCCGCTGGCAGCGACGGGTTGATGACGGTGCTCGACTGGCTGGCGCCGACCGAGAAACCGTTCCGCAAGGGGATGATGCTCGGCTTCGACGCCCGGCACTCTCGGGGTCACGTGTACCGCTCGATCCTCGAAGCAATCGCCCTGACGATGCGCCACCACGTCGACGCGATGTGCGGCGAGCTCGGCATCGAGCTGGACGAGATCGTGGTCTCCGGCGGCGGCGCCAACAGCGCGTTGCTGATGCAGATCTTCGCCGACGTGTTCGGAATCCCTGCGTCGCGCTGCATCGACGGCGGCGGCGCCGGCCTGGGTGCCGCCATCTGCGCTGCTGCTGCAGTCGGCTGGTACCCGGACATCCCAACGGCGGCCGCAGCGATGACCCGACCGCGCCAGTCGTTCGCCCCCGACCCGTCGAACGGCGCGGTGTACCAGCGCATGAGCGAGGCGGTCTACGACACCATCCGGACGCACACCGACGCGCTGTTCGAGCGCGCCTACCCGATCTTCCACTGAGCACAAGGAACAGCACCATGCCTCTCGACCGCAACGCGATCGTCGAACACCTTCAAGGGATCCTCGGCGACGACCGGGTGCTCACCGACCATGACCTCCTTCAGCAGCGCAGCATCGACAACTTCCGCAAGTTGCAGAACATCTTCGGCGTGTACACGATGCCGATGCCCGCCGCCGTGGCGGTCGTGCACAGCACGGATGATGTCGCCCGGGTC
>DASWRR010000095.1:0-2974 GCA_036403055.1 Ilumatobacteraceae bacterium
GCGGCACGCTGCACGTGGCCGCCGTCAAGGCGCCGGGCTTCGGCGACCGCCGCAAGGAGATGCTCAAGGACATCGCCGTGCTGACCGGCGGACAGGCCGTCACCGAGGATCTCGGGCTCAAGCTCGAGAACCTGACGCTGAAGGATCTCGGCCGCGCCAAGAAGATCATCATCACCAAGGACGAGACGACGATCGTCGAAGGTGGCGGATCGGACGACGACATCAAGGGCCGCATCAACCAGATCAAGGCCGAGATCGACAACACCGACAGCGACTACGACCGCGAGAAGCTGCAAGAGCGTCTCGCCAAGCTCAGCGGCGGCGTTGCCGTGCTGAAGGTCGGCGCGGCCACCGAGGTCGAGCTCAAGGAGAAGAAGCACCGCATCGAGGACGCAGTCTCCACGACGAAGGCCGCGATCGAAGAGGGCGTCGTGCCCGGCGGCGGTGTCGCGCTGTTGCGTGCCCAGGCAGCGGTCACCGCTGTCGCGGACAGCTTGAAGGGTGACGAGGCGACGGGTGCCCGCTTGGTCGCCAAGAGCCTCGAAGCTCCGCTGAAGCAGATCGCCGAGAACGCAGGCATGGAAGGCGGCGTCGTCGTCGAGAAGGTCAGGAACCTGAGCGGAGCCGAAGGGCTCAACGCAGCGACCGGCGTCTACGAGGACCTGGTCAAGATCGGCGTCATCGACGCCGCGAAGGTGACCCGCTCTGCACTCCAGAACGCAGCGTCCATCGCAGCACTGTTCCTCACCACCGAGGCCGTCGTGGCCGACCGGCCGGAGAAGGACAATGGCGGCGGCGGCATGGGCGGCGGAGGCATGGAGGACTTCTGAGTCCGACAGCTTCCACAAGTTCACAGACATGCAAAGGGCCCGCAGCGATGCGGGCCCTTTCGCTACCTCGGAACGGGTTCAGCCTCCGGCGACAGCCGGGATGATGCTGACGGTCTCGCCGTCGGGCACCTTGGTGTCGACACCGTCGAGGTAGCGCACATCGTCGTCGGCAACGAACACGTTGACGAACTTGCGCAGACTGCCTTCGTCGTCGAACAACCGCTCGCGAAAACCGGGGTGGGTGGCGTCGAGATTGGCGAGCACATCGGCGAGCGTCACACCCTCCACTTGCACGGAGGAGGAACCGCCGGCGATCGGGCGCATCGTGGTGGGAATTCGAACGGTCACGGCCATGGCCGAAAGACTACCAAGCCGGTCGGGATTCGAAACGCTCGTGATCAGTGGCACAGCGGTCACATCAGCGCCAACATCTCGTCGATCGGCAGCGCCTCGGCAACACGACCGTGCCGACCGATCGTCGTCGTCGCTCGGAACAAGCTGTCGAGGACCGCTTCCTCGGTTGCATCGACCGTCGCTTCGAAGAGCCCATCGAGATCGCGGTCCGCAAGCACCTCGTGCGTGACCCGCCCGCGACCGCCACGTTCGAACCGGCAACCGCTGCTGAACGCAACGAAGATCTCACCGCTGCCGTGCGTGCCAACGGAGCCTGTGCGCGCCAACGCGAGACCGGCGCGACGTGCGATGCGCTCGCACTGACTCGGCAGCACCGGCGCGTCCGTGGCGATCACGACGATGCAACTTCCCTCAGGTGCCTCGCGCTCGCCGCTCCGACCGGCCGCGGCAAAACGCCTGCCGACCGGCGACCCGTTGACGCACAATCGCTCGAGCGCGCCGAAGTTCGTGAGGACCAGCACGCCGAGGACGTGGCCGTCGACCATGCGCGATGCCGTGCCGATGCCGCCCTTCCAACCGAGGCACGTCATCCCGGACCCTGCTCCGACTGCACCGCCGGCGAACAGTCCGCCGGTTGCTGAGCCGAACGCCGCGGACACGTGATGCGGCTGCACCGACATCAGCGATGGGTCGCTGAGCCACGAATCGTCGCACTCACCGACGACCGGCGCGATCACGTCGTCACGGACCTCGCGCACCTCGCGCACGGACGCTTCGACGACGCCTTGAAACGCCATCCCGACACTCATCGTCGACGTCAGGATGATCGGCGTCTCCAATGTGCCCCACTCGCGGATCGTCAGTGAACCGGTCAGCTCACCGGCACCGTTGAGCACGGCAGTGCCCGCGGCCATCGGTTGCTCGAACAACGACGTCAACGTGTCGGGGACGATCGCGGTCAGCCCCGTGCAGTTCTCGACGACCGAGGCGTGGCCGACGCGCAATCCCGGCACATCGGTGATTGCGTTGTGCAACCCGGTGGGCAGCGTGCCGATCTCGATGCCGCACTCACGTGGACGAAGGCGTCGCGGTCCACGCTCGTCCGTCATCCACCGAGCGTACAACGAGCGCCTACGGTGCTTGCCGTGGAGCGCTTCGACATCGCGATCATCGGGCTCGGCGGCATCGGTAGCGCTACGGCGTGGTTCGCGTCACGCGCCGGTCAGTCCGTGATCGGTTTCGAACGATTCGGTCTCGGTGGTCATCACCACGGCGCGTCGCACGATCACAGTCGCATCATTCGTCACAGCTACCACACACCGCACTACGTCGCGCTGACGCGCCTCGCCTACGACGCATGGCGCGAGGTCGAGGCGGAGAGCGGTGAGACGTGCATTCACCTCACTGGTGGCATCGATCTGTTCCCGCGTGGCGCGGCGATCGACATCGACACCTATCGCGATTCGATGCAAACATGCGCCGTCGACTTCGAGGAGTGGTCTGCCGACGACGTGATCGCGCGGTGGCCGGCGTGGCACCTCGACCGCGACACACAGATCCTCTACCAAGCCGATACCGGCATCGTGTCACCGGCGATGACGGTGCCGCTGCTGCAACGCCTCGCGACCCGACGCGGCGCGACGTTGCGCGGCGACGCAACCGTTGCGTCGATCGAACCGAGCGATGATGTCGTCACGATTCGTCTCGCCGACGGCGAGTCCGTCGTTGCCGACCACGTCGTGGTCGCGGCGGACGCGTGGACGTCGCAGTTGCTTGCTCCGCTCGGCGTC
>DASWRR010000096.1:0-6879 GCA_036403055.1 Ilumatobacteraceae bacterium
CGTCGGCCGTGTCCTGATTGCCTCCGGCTGGAACGACCTGCGTCGCCGACCAGAACGACGAGGCGTCGATGTTGGTGCCGTAGACGATGTCCGTGTTGCTCCGTGCACCACCGGGCCCGACGCCTTGCAGCTTGACCTTGCCGTGCAGCACGACGTTCTCGAAGTACGCCGCGAAGGCGTTGTGCGCCGAGTAGTTCGCCGCCGTGTTCGGATAGATCACGACCAGCTTCGGGTTGTTGCCGTTGTTGCTGCTGTTGTACGCCGCCTGAACGGCGCGCTGGATGGCACGACCATTCGGCGAGTTGGCACCCGTGTTGTTCGGGTTGCCGACTGACACACCGTTCACGTCGGCACCGAAGAACCCGACCGGAGTGTTCGTCGCTGCATCCCATGCGTCGTGGACGGGCGTGAATCGACGCGTACCGGGGTTGTCGGTGTTGATCGCCGGCGTGACCTCGTAGACGTCGGCACGCTTCAAGTACGCAGTGCTGCCGATGCCGCTGTTCGGTGACAGCCGATGGAACGTCAATCCGTTGACCGTCGACAATCCACTGGTGGTGTTGGTGATCGACAGCTGGTACGGACCGGGCGTGACCGCCTCAGGCACGGTGAACGTGATCTGCTTGTCATTCCACGCAACGAGGTTCGCTCCCGTGACAGTGGTGCCGCCTAGTTGCAACACACCCGGGCTTGCGCCGAAACCAATGCCGTTGATCACGAAGTTGTGTGATGCATCGATTGCAGGGTCGTAGTACGGCCTGTCGATTGCGAACAGCGTCGGATTGTTGTCCGCGAGCTTGCACAGACTCAATGCGCCGAACTGCGCGGCAGGCCCTTCGATGGTGATCCCGTTGTGCGTCGGCGCCTGATCGACAGGGTGGACGACGCCAGGCCACGCCTGGAACTCGGTCGCGATCGTGCGGAACTGCGGGTTGTAGTCGGCGTTGCGGTGGGCGAGGTCGCCAGGGTCGTTGCCGACGAGGCGGTAGACGTTGGGGCACGGGCCCGCAGGCAATGGACAGTTGTACGTGTCGGTCGAGGGCAGCAGCACCTCGTAGAAACCGTTGACGTCACTGTGCGCCGTCAGCTTCCAGTTGCCGTTCTCGTCGTAGACACCGACGGGGACGTTCGAGGCCGGCGCAACTTCGCCGAGCAGGACACTGCGCCGGTCGGTGTTGACGTTGAGGTCGTCGTTGACGAGGCCGTAGAACTTGGTCGGGATCGGCACGTCGGTGAACATCGAGAAACCAGCCGGCATCGACCGGCCGCCCGCGACCGTGACGAGCTTTGCGTCGCAGATCGGCATCTCGCGACCCGCGAACGGGTTGCCACCGGCGGCATTGAGATCCGGGTTGATGGCGTCCTGACCCGCACCCACGTCGGGGACCGTCCACAGCGAACCGGCGCACAACGCCACCGTGCCGGCGCCGAGCGAGTTGTGGTCGTAGCGAATCGGGGAGCTCGCGTTCACGGTGAGGCCATAGCTGCCGCCACCGGGATCGCCGGTCGCGGCGTACCCGCCCTGCGGCACGTACGTGTCGCCGGTCATCACGTTGATCGACGTCTCGTCGGTGAAGCGATACAGCCGCTTCGGTGTTCCGCCGGCTGTGTATCCGCCCATGTTGGGATCGGTCGTCGACGTGTCGTTGACCGTGTCGATCGGGTTCACGGCCTCGACGATGTAATCACCGGAGTCGAGCGGCATCGAGGCGTCGGGGTTGTTCTGCGAATCGGCGTACACCGCCTCGAGCGCCGCGCCGCCCGCCGGAGCAGCAGCGAGCGTCTCCGGCTTGATCAGACTCGTCAGGGCGTAGTTGCCGTCGACAGTTCCGTTGCCGCCGATCTGCATGCTCTCCATCGGCGAGTCGAGACAGTCGGCCGACTGCTGCGCGGTCAGCCCGGGGACATCGGGGTTGTGCGAGTAGTCGACCGTCGCCGGCGCATCGGGAAGGGCGAGCTCGCCCTCGAGATGGTTGCCGTTGATGTCGAGGGCCTTGCAGCCAACCGGCCGCTGGAAGCTCTCGGTGACGTAGTAATCGAAGGGCTTGCATGCCTGACCGTCGACGACAGCGTTGGTGCCGCGAAGTTGATCCGGCCGCGGGCACCCGCCGACGCCGTACTGCTGTACCGCGCCGGTCGCCGTCTTGATCAAGTCACCACTCGCGTTCTTGGCCGTCTTCCACAACTGCATCGAGATGCCGGAGACGCCTGGTTGGTAGTCCTCTTGAGCGGAGTACGCGGGGTCGAACTCGTTGCGCGTCGTGTCGTACGTGACGGTCCCGACGATCCCGCCGTTCTCGTTCTTCGGCGCGGGCGTCGACGTGTCGCCGGACCAATAATCCGAACCGGTGCCATACGCCTGCACGCCCCAATCCACGGTGCCTGTCAACCCGATGACAGGGTTGAACGCGATGTCCACCTGGGATGACGACACCGTGTGCGGGACCGGGTCGTTGTCGGACGTGTACGTGTATCCGGTGTTCTTGTAGCGCGGGTTGTAGGCCTCGAGGATCAGGTACTGGCCGAGCGGATAGCCCTCGCCCATGTCGTACTCGCCCTTGTCGTTCGTGACGGCAGTGACCTGTCCCTGATCGCCCAACGAGTTGCCGCGCGTGCGTTGACCCAAGACGAAGTCGGGGATTCCTGGCTCGCCCGCGTCTCTCGCGCCGTTGCCGTTGAGGTCGTTGAACACGACACCCTTCAGCGACGTGAACCAACCGGGCAACAAGACGTCGCCGACGTCCGTGACGTTGACCGTCGGATCTGGAGAACTGGTCACCGAGTATTGCATCACAGCGAGGATGTAGTCCTGCGTCTCGTCCCAGAACGCCACGACGTAATCGCCGGTCTGGAGATGGTTGACGTCGAACGTTCCGTCGGCGCGAGCGCGCCCGGCCCACACGAGCGAGTCGGTCGGTGCGTTGCACGTGGCGATGCAGCTGACCGACACGACGCCGTCCTCGATCGGACCGTCGGCCTTCGCATTCGCGAGGTTCGTTCCGGCCAACGGCGCTCCGCCGCCCGATCCGATGTACGCCCGGCCGACCATCAGTCGCCCGGTCAGCTCGCCCGTGCCGGACCCGCCGAGGAACCCGCGCGAGGCGTCGTAGTAGGCGCGTTCCGCGGCGGAGTTCTTGCCGCCGGCCTCGGCGTCCGCCCACTTCTGATCGTTGTTCGTCAACTTCACGAAACCTGCGACGACTGGAGGAACGCGCTCGCCGCCGACGGTGAGCTCGGTGTCGTATCCGTCGATTCCTTCGATGAGCCACGCATCCCAGTCGTGACCGCCCTCGAGGGTCGTGGTGCGAACCCATGTGTCACCGTTGTGCGTGCGGGGATCCGGCGGCACGACCGTCACCGCGTAACGGTTCGGTCCCATGTTCGGGATGACGATGTCGCCGTAGTGATCCGAGAGGCACGTCGAGTCGGTGCCCGACAACGCGCCACCCGCCGCGCCACCGTCGGCGAAGACGATCGGATTCGGCGAGCCGTCATCGTTCAACAAGATGTTTCCGAAGCGATCGGTCTGGTACTGGGTGCACAGCGGGTTGCCGTAGACGTCGGTCGTCGTGTCGGCAAGTACGTCCTTGATCGACACGGAGAACCCCGACATGTCGGTGGATGGATCGGCAACTCTGTTGGGGTCGGTCGAACCGCCGCAGTTCGTTGCGACCTGCTGCGGCGTCGCCGCGTCGCACGTCACCAACGTCTCGGTCTGTCCGTCCCACTGACTGTTCGTCGACGCGTTGTCGTTGAACACGTGGACGCGAATCGTGTTCGTCTTCTTGGGCAGTGGGTTCATCCGCACGATGAAGTCCTTGCCGACCTCCTCGTTGACCGAGTAGACCGCGCCACCGTGCACCTCGAAGTGCACTCCGTCGATCTTGAATCCACCAGCGGTCACCGAGATCAGGTACTTGTGGTCGCCGCGGCTCGCGAGATGGGCGAGCTTGTCCGTCGTCGTCTGGTCGCCGCTCGCGATCACGGTCGAATGACCGGACGAGTCATGCACCGACGGCCACTGGCAGTCGGCGAGATTGCCATCTCCTGCGGTGCTGTACATCGCCAGCACCGGGTTCGACGCGGCCTCCAGCGCCGTTGGCTTGGCGCGGGCCGGCAGGCAGTTCGCGATGTTCGCTTTCGTGAACGAAGGGTCACCGGTGCTGTCGTCCTCGTTGACGAGCCACTTGAACTCGTCGATCCGGTCGCCCTTGAGCACACCGGTGTTGTAGGGCGCATCGTTTGCGCCGTTGGCGGAGCTCTCGATGCACAAACTCGTGAGTGCGGTGTTCGAGATGGGTGCGCAATCGCTGTTGCCGCCAGCGGCCTCCACACGCACGCCGGACATGGTCAACATCGGCACTGTCATGCCAACGACCGCAGCCATGGCGCTCAGCACCGTCCGCCAATTTCGCAACATCATCCGTCCCCGCTCTGGTCGTGCTTCGGATTGACGAAGCGCCGGCGCCGGCCACTCGACCGACTGTCGGCCGGTTCGGGGCATGACAAATGAGTGCGCGCAAATTTGCGCCGCCCGTGTGCCCGTCCCTTTCCCGTCCTCCTCTCGGCAGCCACCGGCGACCAAGAGTGCCCGGACTATACATAGGTCTTACGACTATGGCAAGGACGAACTAGGCACTCGGGCACAATTTCTTACGCGGTGCGCTGGTTTCATCGCACGCTGTCGACGCAGCGCGGTTCGTAACCTACGGATCGTCGGTCGATCGCGTCGTTCCTTGACGAAGCAGAGTGTGGACCGCAGACCCACGACTCGTCCGCGGACACCCTTGCTCGCGTCATCGTCTACCGTCTGCGTATGGTCGCATTCGGCATCAAGACACCCCCACAACACGGTGCATGGTCGGAGTTTCTCGAGGTCTGGCGGGCCGCCGACGACATGGATGTGTTCGAGTCGGCGTGGACGATGGATCACTTCTATCCACTCACTCCCCCGCTCTATGGAACACATCTCGAGAGCTGGGCAGTGCTCGCGGCGATGGCCCAGGCGACCAAGCGCCTACGACTCGGGTGCATGGTCAACGGCATGCACTATCGGCATCCCGCGGTCACCGCGAACGCCGCAGTCACGGTCGATCACATCTCCGGAGGTCGGTTCAACCTCGGGCTCGGTGCCGGCTGGTTCGAGCCCGAGTCGACGGCATACGGCATCCCTCTCGGATCGTTGAAGGAACGCTTCGACCGCTTTGACGAGGGGCTCGAAGTGATCAACTCGTTGCTGCGGAACGAGGTCACCAACTTCAGCGGGCACTACTACCAACTGACGCAAGCGCGTTGCGAACCGAAGCCGGTCCAGCAGCACATCCCGATCGTCATCGGCGGTCGCGGTCCGAATCGAACGCTGCGCGCCGCGGCACGATGGGCCGACCTGTGGGACCTTGCTGGACCCGAGAGCCCGGCAGCGTGGAAGTCGGCGAGTGACGTTCTCGACCAACGCTGCTCCGAAGTGGGCCGGAACCCCGACGACATTCGCCGCTCGGTCCACTTGATGTGGCCGCAAGAGGCGGATCCTTCCGCGATGGCGGCGACCGCCGGTGAGTATGCCGCCGCCGGCGTCGACCTCGTCATCTTCTCGATGCGCGCGCCGTACGACGTCCGCCGGCTCGAACCGTTGGTCAAGGCGCTCGAAGCGTCGCGTTGATCGCCGACGCACCGGCGGGTGCGATCAGGCGCCGGCCAATCGACTGATCAACGCCCGATGCTCGTCGTCGAGGGGCATCGCTGCGCCTGCAGCGGCGTTCTCCTTCGCCCTGCTGGGCTTCGACGTCGCCGGGATCGAAACGGTCGTCGCAGGATGGCTGAGTCCCCATTGCAGCAGCGCCTGGGACCACGTGTGGATCCCGAACGGCACGAGTGGTGACAGCTCCGCGGCCGATGGCGCGGCACGCATCAGATCTGCGGCGGCGAACGGTCGCATGATGAGGACACCGAGCCCGAGCTCGGCGGCGAGTGGCAACAGCCGATCCTCCACTTCGCGTTCTCGCGGGTTGTACGGGATCTGAATCGCGTCGAGTCGGCCGGTGATCATCGCAGCTTCGAGCTCGTCGAACGCCGACGCCTTCCAATGCGTCGCCCCGACAAACGAGACCTGGCCGGCGTCGCGCAGCGCTTCAATACGGCGCAACCGCTCCGGCCAGCGAACCATGTTGTGCACCTGGAGCAACTCGATGTGGCCGCCGTAGAACCCGAGCGAATCGGCGATCTGTTGCTCGGCGACTTCGTCGTTGTCCGTCCACACCTTCGTCGCGACCATCGCGGCAGGACGGCGGCTCCCGAGCGCTTCGCCGAGCGCGCGCTCTGCCTTGCCATACATCGGCGACGAGTCGAAGAAGGTGCTGCCGGCATCGAGCGCGGCCGTCACGACGTCGCGGGCGAGCGCCGCGTCGTCGGTGTCCAGCGTCTTCGACGTGCCCATTCCGACGATCGGCACCTGCGGCGCGTCCGGGTGCTTGGGTGAGATCGAACGTGTCTCCATACCCAATCCTCGCGCGCCCAACCAAGGCCGTCCGAGTGTTTGGCGCCCGCCCGGGGTGGGGGCAAACACTCGTATGATGGCCGGGTGCCGCAAGAGTTCGAGGGTGATCTGTCGGGGGCTGTCTTCTGGGGCGCTGACCTCACCGCTGCCCGGTTCCGCGACGTCAACTTGACCGACGCCAAGATCAGTCACGCGTGGCTCGTCAACGTCGACATCGATGCACTGATCGACAAGGTCGTCATCAACGGCGTCGATGTCACGACCTACGTGAACGAGCGCGACCCGTGGTACCCGTTGCGCGCGATGCTCCGTCCTTCGAACCCAGAGGGCATGCGGGCAACGTGGGCCGCGCTCGAAGGCGAGTGGGCCAAGACGATCACCCGGGC
>DASWRR010000097.1:0-2052 GCA_036403055.1 Ilumatobacteraceae bacterium
GATCGCTGTCCGCCACGGTAATCGGCGCGGAGACCCGGAAGTAGCGTGGCACCGTGCCGGGGGATCTGCCAGCGGGGACGGTGACGTTCCTGTTCACCGAGATCGACGATTCCACGCGGCTGTGGGACGAGATGCCGGAGCAGACAGCGGCGGCGGTCGAGACGCATGACCGCATCGTGCGTGGCGTGATCGAACGGCACGGCGGGTACGTGTTCGGCGTCGACGGCGACGGTTTCCGCGTCGCGTTCGCGACGGCGCCGGAGGCTGTCGACGCTGCGGTCGAGATCCAGCAGGAGCTGATCGGCGACGCGACGACCGTTGCGATTCGGGTACGGATGGGTTTGCACACCGGCGAAGCGACGGAACGCAATCGCGACTATGCCGGTCCAGAGGTGAACCGTGCCGCACGGCTGATGTCGACTGCCCACGGCGGCCAGATCGTGATGGCGGATACGACGAAAGTCTTGCTGCGGAACCGCTGGTCGCTCCGTCCGCTCGGGGAACATCGGCTGCGCGGTCTCGGGCGCCGGATGACGCTGCATCAGGTCGTCGCAGACGGGCTGCCGTCCGAGTTTCCACCGCTTCGCACACTTGGGTCGTTTGCCGGCAATCTGCCACAGCAACTGAGCTCCTTCGTCGGTCGAGATCAGTTGCTCGCCGATGTTGCCGAACTCGTGCGCGCCAATCCACTCGTCACGCTGAGCGGCGTCGGGGGAGTCGGCAAGACACGGCTCGCCCTCGAGGTTGCCGCCGAGATGGCGGACGAGTTTCCCGACGGTGTCTGGCTCGTCGAGCTGGCCCCTGTTGGTGACCCTTCGTCGGTGCCCGCAGCGATCGCGACTTCACTCGGCATCACGCCGCAAGGAGACATGCAACTGATCGACACCGTCGCCGACGCGATCGCCGCACGCCGGCTGTTGCTGATCGTCGACAACTGCGAGCACGTGCGCGACGCGGCCGGTTTCGGGATCGCGCAGATCCTCGGTCGATCAGGCAATGTCAAGGTGCTGGCGACGTCGCGTGAGTACCTGTGGGTCGCGGGCGAGACGCTGTTGTCCGTCGCGCCGCTGGCGCTCGACGGTGGCATCGGCTCCGACGCCGTCAAGCTGTTCGTCGAGCGCGCCAGCTCGGCGCGCCCCGGTTTCGGCCTCTACGACACTCAGAGCGCCGCGGCGGTGACCGAGATCTGCGAGACCCTCGACGGCCTCCCGCTCGGTATCGAGTTGGCTGCGGCCCGGATGGCGACGATGAGTGCAGTCGAGGTGCGGGATCGACTTGGCGATCGCTTCCGGCTGCTCCGCGGATCGGAACACGAGCCGCGACGCCAGCAGACACTGCAACTCGCAGTCGGGTGGTCATACGACTTGCTGACCGACGTCGAGCGAGAGCTGTTGCGCAACGCCTCGGTGTTCTCTGGCGGGTTCGACCTCGCCGCGATCGCGTTCGTCGTCGACATTGCCGATGAGGTCGACGTGCTCGAGCGGCTCGACTCGTTGGTCCGCAAATCGTTGGTCGTGGTGAACCACGAGGGCTCGCACACTCGGTACGGGATGTTCGAGACCATTCGGCAGTTTGCCGAAGCCGAGCTGTCGAAGGCCACCGATCTCGAACGCATGCGCGATCGCCACGCCGCGCACTTCGGAGACAGCGCGTCGGTTCGATACGAGCGATGGAACGGACCGGGATGGCGCGACTCCGTCGACTGGGTCGAGATCGAGCTCGACAACCTTCGAACGGCGTTTCAATGGAGCACGCAACGAGGCACGTTCGACGTTGCCACCGATGTGGCCGCCCACGCGGCGTTGATGGGGTTCTCGGTGCAGCTGTTCGAGACGGTGGGATGGGCTGAGGAGCTGTTGCCCGCGGCGACGGCCGCCGACGTCCGTCGCCTTCCTCGCCTCTACACCGCGGCGGGGTACGCATGCTTTGTCGGGCGTGCCGAAGCCGCTGCCGCCAACGCACATCGAGCGACCGAGCTCGAGGCGGACTCGCGCTACGACTCGTGCGAACTCGGGTACGCAACGTTCATCGAGGCGCTCGGCCAGGTGTACT
>DASWRR010000098.1:0-3195 GCA_036403055.1 Ilumatobacteraceae bacterium
CGGTTGCGCCTGCCCCGCCTGCACTGCCCATCGTCGACATCAACCTGAGTGGTGCGGCGACGACCAACGTCGACATCGAGAGCTACATCGCCGTGCCGCAGGGAGCCGTCAGCATCAACACCGCTGTCGGCGCAACGGCCAACAAGACCGTGAAGATCGTGGGCGGCGTGCTCGGTGCGACCATCAACGTGTCGGCGACCCATCCGGCATCACTCGTCCTCGGGCTCGTCAACCAGGTCGTGCAGAAGACGTTCAAGATCGTGTCGACGACGCTCAGCGGCAACCCGATGGTCAGTGCGACGGCGGTCGTCAAGGTCAACGACACCGGTGACTACGCCATCGGTTCGTACGTGGTGCAAACCATCTGACCGAGGCCCATAGGCTGGTTGCCAGATGTGCGGCCGGTTCGTGTCCTCCAGTTCTGCAGAGCGGATCGCCGAGTACTTCGGCGCTTCGTTCGACACCAACACGACGCTTCCAGACAACTTCAACACGGCGCCGACCAACGACATCTACGGCGTCGTAGCGGGCCCCGACGGCCGCCCGACGCTGCAGGTCTTCCATTGGGGTCTCGTTCCAGTGTGGGCGAAGGACATCAAGATCGGCTCGAAGATGATCAACGCCCGCGCCGAGACGCTGGCCGAGAAGCCCGTGTTCAAATCGATCTTGAAGAAGCAGCGGATCATCGTTCCGATGGACGGCTTCTACGAATGGGCACAGGGCAGCGAAGGTGCGGCGCTGACGAAGGCGGGCAAACCCGTGAAGCAGCCGATGTTCATCCATCGTCTCGACGGTGAGCCGCTCGCCGTAGCGGGCCTCTGGACGACGTGGCGCGACAAGGCTGCTGGTCCCGATGCGCCGTGGCTGCACAGTTGCACGATCGTCACGACGGCGGCCAACGCCACGATGGCGCCGGTGCACGATCGGATGCCGGTCATGCTGCCGGCGACCAAGTGGCAGGAGTGGCTCGACCCCGCCAACCAGAACATCGAGGAGCTCCAGAGCCTGCTCGTCCCGGCACCCGATGATCTGCTGACGATGCACAAGGTCTCGACGGACGTCAACAACGTGCGCAACAAGGGCGCTGAGCTGGCCGAACGAATCGACTAGACCAGCGCAGCGCGGATCGCGTTCGCCGGTGTCTCGATCTCGTCGCGATCGACCGACGCTGCGGCGTTCTCGAACGACAGCTGCGACATGTCGTTCGTCGGAATCACATGAATGTGTGCGTGCGGCACTTCGAAGCCAGCGACGATGACGCCGACACGCTCGCAGTCGAAGGCCGCCTTCTGGGCACGCCCGATTCGGTGCGTTACCGCGAAGAGATGCGCGACGAGGTCGGGTGTCGCGTCGATCCAATGATCGATCTCCTCGATCGGGACGACGAGCACGTGACCCGGCGCGAGTGGGTTGATCGACATGAACGCGACGCAGCGATCGTCGCGGTGGACGAAGGTGCCCGGAATCTCGCCGGCGATGATTCGGCTGAAGATGGTTGTCATGCTCCGAATGTACGCTCGGCGCGATGGAAGCCACGGCGCCGAATCGCTACCTCACGGTGCCCAACGGCTTCACACTCTTTCGCCTGTGTTGCATCCCACTGTTCTTGTACCTGTTGTTCGGGCGCGACAACCGCGCCGGCGCGGCATGGCTGCTCGGCGGACTCGGTGCCACCGATTGGGTCGATGGATGGCTGGCTCGCCGTCTTCATCAGACGAGCGAATTCGGCAAGATCTTCGATCCGACCGCTGACCGGTTGCTGTTCATCGTCGGAATCGGCGGGATCATCATCGATGGTGCGGCGCCGTTGTGGATCGCGTGGGCCGTCGTCGTACGGGAGATCTTGTTCGGAGGAACCGTCGCGATCGCGACGCTGGTGTTCGGCATGAAGCGGTTCGACGTGACGTACCTGGGCAAGCTCGCGACGTTCCTGCTGATGTTCGCGTTCCCCGGATTCATGCTCGGATCATCCAACTTTCCGGGCCACCGCGCGTTCGAAATCGCGTCGTGGATGCTCGGGATCCCTGGCCTCATCTTGAGCTACTACACAGCGGTCACATACATCCCGACCATCCGCGCCAGTCTGCGCGAGGGTCGCAAAGAGGCCCGCTAGTCTGCGTGGCCATGACGGTCCCTGCGCACTTGTTGTACTCCAGTGATCACGAGTGGGTCGCCGTCGACGGCACTCGCGCTCGCATCGGAATCACCGATTACGCGCAGGAAGCACTCGGCGATGTCGTGTACGTGCAGGCGCCGACAATGGGTGCAGCGGTCTCTGCCGGCGACAGCTTCAGCGAGGTCGAGAGCACAAAATCGGTCAGCGACATCTATGCGCCAGTGTCGGGCACTGTCGTCGCGGTCAACGAAAAGTTGAGCGACGGTCCCGACACGCTGAACTCCGATCCGTACGGTGCAGGTTGGATCTGCGAGATCGAGATGAGCGATCCGGCGGACATCGACCGTCTGCTCGACGCGGTTGGCTATCAAGCTTTGATCGACGGTTAGTCTCGACATATGGCCTACGTGTTCTGCAATCAGTGCGGCCACCGGAACCCACCGGAATCAGGGTTCTGCTCCTCGTGCGGCAGCGTGCTCGACCGCATCGCAGACCACACGATCGCCCTCGCCAAGGTCGACCAGTTGCAGGAAGCTCCGGGGTCGGAGGACGACGTCGTCGTCAGCGTCGGCGACCTCGCCGCCGGTGTCGCTTCACTCATCGTTCGCTCGGGCACGCAAGCCGGCGACGCCTTCGCGCTGAACGATCCGCTCACTCGTCTCGGACGTCATCCCGACAGCGAGATCAGCCTCGACGACATCACCGTGTCGCGTCGTCACGCAGAGGTCGAACGCACGGACCACGGGTACGTCGTCCGCGATGCCGGCTCGCTCAACGGCACGTACCTCAACGCTGAACGCATCGACGACGAGGTCGTCTTGCACCAGGGCGACGAGTTGCAGGTCGGCAAGTTCCGTCTCGTGTTCTTCGAGCGGGCTGACGGCTGAGCATGATCATGCAAGAGCGTCCATACCTCTCGATCGGTGAAGTGCTCGGGCTGCTGCTCGAGGAGTTCCCCGACGTCACGATCTCCAAGATCCGCTTCCTCGAGAGCCAGGGTCTGATCGACCCCGAGCGAACCGCGAGCGGTTACCGCAAGTTCTACGACAACGACGTCGATCTGTTGCGCGTGATCCTTC
>DASWRR010000099.1:0-3447 GCA_036403055.1 Ilumatobacteraceae bacterium
CGCGCCGTACACGGCGAACGCAGGCACGGCCCACCACGTGCCCAGCGATCGATACGCGAGCACTCCCGCGGCAATGAGCAGGGCCAGCCACAACAACGTGTGCGCGGCCGTGCGCATGTTGCTGCGCACCATCAAATGCCGCAGCCGATCCGAGTCGAGCGGCGGGCGATACCAATCAGCATCCGCCAGTCCGCGTTCAATGGCTCGTTGTGACTCGGAGCCGGTGAGGCTGTAGTCGCGTTGCATGGTTACAAATCCTTGTTCTGTCCAACCCGGCGCAGCCGTTGGATGATCACGGGTCTCGACGTCAACTTGGGAACGTCGGAGATGATTGCTCGGACGTGGCTGCTCTCGTCGTGTCTCGCCAGGGCAGCCGCCGACGCCCACGTCTCGATGAAGGTGAACTGCATCGGATCGGCGTCGTCGGTGTGCAGCTCATACTTCAGGCAGCCCGGCTCGACGACCGTCAACTCGACCATCTCGAGGAGCCTGCCGTACAAGTCGTCGCGCGTCTCGGGGCGAGCGTGGAGGGTGGCGACGAGCACGATCTCTTCAGTGCTCATCTCGCACCACCACACGCCGTCAGGAATTCCCGTTTCAAATCGGCACCTCCACCCATATGTCGGTCGCCGCGGAGCGCAGCACCGCGTCGGTCAGCCTCGCCGCGCGCAGGCCGTCGCTGAACGTCGGCAAGCCGTCCGCGGTGGCATGGCCGCGAACCGCTGCGTACACGTCGGCCACGAAGGCATTGAAGCAGTCCTGGTAGCCCTGCGGGTGTCCGGCCGGCAGAACGCAATACCGGGCCGCGTCCGGGCTCAACGTCTGTGGGGAGCGCATCAGCGTCGTGTTGTTGGCTCGGCCACCGATCCACAGACTGTCAGGCAGCTCTTGATCGAACGCGTACGAGGCGTCGGCGCCGTCGAACTCGAACCACAGACGGTTCTTGCGGCCCGGCGAGACCTGGCTGACGACGACCGACCCGATTGCACCACGGTCCGTCTCGAAGATCACGGTGGCCGCGTCCTCGGTCGTGACATCGATCGGTTGACGAGCACCGCGCTGCGCGAACGCCGTCACGAGTCGCGCCGATACGCGGATGATGCGATGGCCGGTGGTGAACTCCATCAGGTCGCACCAGTGCACACCGATGTCGGCGAACGCCCGCGACGGTCCGCCGATCGACGGGTCGATCCGCCAGTTGCCGTCGACCGAACTGGACAACCAGTCCTGCAGGTACGAGCCGTGCACGACCCGAAGGTTTCCGGCATCGCCGGCGGAGATGCGAGAGCGGGCTTCACGCACGGACGGGTAGAAGCGGTACACGAACGGCACGCCAGTGACGACGTTGTTCGACGCGGCGAGGTCGACGAGGTGTTGCGCGTCATCACCGGACAGCGCCAACGGCTTTTCACAGATCACCGGCTTGCCGACCTTCAAGGCCAGCTCGGCGATTGCCAGATGATGCGCGTTTGGCGTGCACACGTGGACGACATCGATGTCGTCGCTCTCGATCAGCGCCGCAGCAGATTCCGCGGCCCACGAAGCACCGACCTTCGCGGCGCCTTGAAGTGCCAACGCATGCGTCTCGGCGGCCACACAGCGGACGACACCTCCGGCGGCGCGCACTGCCCGCGAATGAACTTCACCGATGAAGCCCGCGCCGATGATGCCCGAACGAAGTGGTGCCCGCATCAACGCACGCTCTTGCGCTCACGACGCAACGCCACTGCAACGATGATGATCCCACCCTTGATGATGTCGAGCTGCGAGCTCTCCAAACCGGTCAGCAACAACCCGTTGCCGATCAACTGCACGAAGAGCGCCCCGAAGATCGTGCCGGGAACCGACCCTTTGCCACCGAAAAGGCTGGTGCCCCCGAGAATCACCGCCGCGATCACGCTGAGCTCGAGGCCGTTGCCGTATTCGTACTTGCCGGTGTTGTTGAGGTTGGCGGCCAGGATCATGCCGGCAAACGCGGCGCACACCGAGGAGGCGACGAAGATCCAGAACTTGACTCGCTTCGTCGAGATGCCGCTGAACTCGGCGGCGGTGCGATTGCCACCGGTGGCGAGCACGAATCGGCCGGCGCGGGTCTTGTTCAAGACGATCGTGCCGATCACCGCGAAGACGACGAGCCAAATGATGCGCATCGAGTTCGAGCCGAAGATCGTCTTGAACGCCGTCGCCGCGATCGGCTGTCCCTTCGCCGACGTACGCCACTGCCCGAACCCGCGGATCATCCACAACATCGACAACGTCACGAGGAACGACGGAATCTCGACGATGGTCACCAACAGTCCGTTGATCGTCCCGATCAACAGACCGACGCCGAGCGCGGCGACGATGGCCATCACCAAGCCGCCGTGGTGAGACCCGAACGCCGCGGCAATGCCCGCGAGGCCGGCGAGTGATCCGACGGACAGGTCGATCTCGGCGCTCGCGATGACGAAGGTCATGGCCACTGCGGCGACAGCGACCACTGAGGCTTGGCGCGGGATGTTCAGCAGGTTGTTGCTCTGCAGGAACCCCTTGTCGTGAAGCGTGAGCGCGAAGATCGCGAAGATCGCTGCGAAGCCGATGTAGATGACGTACTGGCGCCAGTCGGCACCCGAGCGTCTCAGCAACGCGGCGACGCGACCGGCGGGCGGTGTCGCCGTCTTGGCGATGCTCAGATCAGTCATGGAGCTACTCCTTGGATAGCGAGTTGGAGTGCGTGCTCGTCGGCGATGTCCGCTCTCTCGAGCGTGCGATCGATCGCGCCCGAGCGCAGGACGATCACCCGGTCGGCCACAGCAAGAAGCTCCGGCAGCTCCGAGGAGATGACGATGACGACTTTGCCGAGATCTGCCAGGGCGCGGATCCGCTCGACGATCTCGGTCTTCGTGCCGATGTCGACGCCGGCGGTGGGCTCATCCATCACCAAGATGTCGGGGTCGGCACCGAGCCATTTGCCGATCACGACCTTCTGCTGGTTGCCGCCCGACAGACGACCAACAGTGAGCTTCTGTGATGTGGTCTTCACCGACAACGTGTCGATTAGGCCAGCGGCAATCGCCGAGCCTTTGCGGTCGTTCAGCAAAGGGCCACGGCGGAACCTTCCGAGCAGCGTGAGCAACAGGTTGTCGCGCACCGAGTGCTCGAGCACCAGTCCCTGTGCGCGACGGTCCTCGGGGATCAGCGCAAGACCGGCGGCGATCGCGTCGCCCGAGTTGGTCAGGTGCACTCGCTGCCCGCGGATCAGCACTTCACCGGAATCGATGTGGTCGATGCCGAACAACGCCCTCGCCAACTCCGTTCGGCCGGCGCCCATCAACCCGGCGAGGCCGATGACATCACCCGGGTGAGCAGAGAACGACACGTCGCGGACTCGTGTGCCAACGGTCAGGTTGCGTACTTCCAACAGTGGCGTACCGCTGCGATCGACCGACCGCGGCTTCCACTCGAATG
>DASWRR010000100.1:0-6395 GCA_036403055.1 Ilumatobacteraceae bacterium
GTCCATGAACGCCGACAGCACGCCGACGCCGGCGGCACCGACGAAGAGGCTCGTGAGCGCAGTGACGATCGGCAAGCCCATGGCGACGACGGAGCCGAATGCGATCAGCAGCACGATGATCGCAACGGCGATGCCGATGACCTCGCTGCTCGGACCGTGCTTCTCGAGCAGGGCAAGTTGGCCGGTGAACTCGGTCTGCACGCCGCCGGCACTTGCATTGCCGGCTGCCTTCTGGGCGTCGTGCAGTTGCGTGACCGTCAGCTTGTCGAGTGTGTAGGCGACGTCGACGTATGCGGTTCGACCGTCCTTGCTGAGTGCCGCTGACTGAGCGGCGAAGGGGTCGGTCACGCCGGCTACGTCATGGCCCGTCGCGAGTTGGCCGCGGGCGCTGTCGATGATTCGTCTGTGCTCCGGATCGTCGAGCCGGCCGGCGTTCACATGCACGACGATGCGTGCGGTCTGGCCGCCTCGGCTGGGGAACCGATCCTTCAAGATGTCGGCCGCTCGTTGGGATTCGACGCCGGGGACCCGGAAGCTGTCGTCGAAGTGTCCTCCTGCCGCGCCTTGCAGTGCGACGATCGCGATCGCTGCGACAAGCCAGATCCCGATCACTCGGAACGGGTGGCGGGCGCTGTTGCGTCCGAGACGGAAAAGTAGTGCGCTCATTGTGGTCCTCCTGAAGTGGCCCCGCCGCGTGCGGGATGACGCCACGATCCAGGAACGCCCTGACGTGCGGCTGCAGTTTCGCTGAACTCGACGTCGTCAGCGGTTCAGCGGTGGCGGTTCAGCGCCTGAACGTCACGTTTTCACCGAGCTGACCCTGTTGTCCGAAGTCGAACGCGGCACGAAACGCGTCGGGACCGAGCATGCCGCACGCGGCATCGATTGCCTGGTCGAGCTCGACGAGTTCGAACATGGGGACATCGACTGCGACATCGCTGCGAAGGCGCTGCGCTTGCCCGAACAGGCGAGCCGCGTGCTCGGCATCACCGTCCGCCACGGCAAGGATGCCGAGCTCAGTGCAGCACACGGCAGCGCCGCCGAGCAGATCCGCTCGAGGATCGACGCGGTTGGCAAGCCGGCGTGGTTGACCGGCGAGGTACAGCTCCAGCGCTTCGGTGGCCGCCTCGCTCGCGGTCGCGTAGCGACCGTCGAACCGATGCACGACGGCCCGACCGGTGAGGGCCAGGACGATGACCGGGATGTTGCTCAGGCGGCGAGCGACGTTCAAGGCCCGTTCGTACGCGACCTCGGCGCGCCCGTGGTCGCCGTGCTGCAGGAGTGCCCATCCGAGGCGGGCCAGCAGCGAACCGTTGAAGCCGCGAAGACCGAGAGAATCGTTCGTCGCGATCGCGTCGTCGAGCTTGTCGATCGCGGCGCGATAGTCGCCGCATCGCTCGTCGAAGTCGGCGACGATGCCGAGGCACATCGCGTGCATCATCGGCCGGTCGATCTGCGAGAAACCATACGCGGCTTCTCGGTAGTGGCGCTCCGATGCCACGAGATCGCCGTCCAGTCCACTGATCTTCGCTCGCGAGTAGGCACGTGCCGCGACCACGAACGGATCGTCGGGCTGGCCGAGGTAGAACGCGAGCAGATCGCAACGCCGGCGGCGGCCTTCGCCGATGTCGCCGCGCGCTGCGGCAACCTCGGCGTAGAACGACTGCGTCAGCGACATCGACCCGGCGTCGTCGTGAGCCCGAACGATCGCGAGTGCCGCTTCGAGGTCGTCATCGACGCCCGCCTGCATCCCGAGTTGGAAGTTGAGCAGGCCGCGTCCGGTCAACGCCATTGCTCTGGCCCGATCGGTTGCCGCACCCTTGCATCGGAACGCGTCGTCGAGCCACCGCTTGCCCTCGACTGCGGTGCCGGCAAGCCAGTGCGGCCAGCTGGCGCCACCGGCGATGGTCAGTGCAGTCTCGGCGTCGTCATTGGCGACTGCCCATTCGAGCGCGCCTCTGAGGTTGTCCTGTTCGCGGTCGATCGTCATCAGCCATGTGCGCTGATCGTCGCCCACGTACGAGGATGCAGATCGGGCGCACAACGCTGCGTAATGAGCAGCCATCGCGTCGCGAATCCGCTCGGCATCGCCTCGTTCGGCGAGCTTCTCACGGCCGTATTGCGCCAGCGTCTGGAGTTGCGTGAAGCGCACGTCCTCACCCGTCGGCACTGCGACGACCAGTGACTTGTCGACGAGGGTCTGGATGATGTCACCGAGGTCAGAGGCATCGAGGGACTTGTCGGCACATACGGCCTCGGCCGTCGCGAGATCGCAGCCACCGAGAAAGACCGAAAGACGTTCGAACACTCGCTGCTCGTCTTCGAACAACAACTCGTAGCTCCAGTCGACGACGGCGCGCAGCGTCTGCTGGCGCGGCAGCGCGGTGCGCGACCCGCCGGTCAGCAACCGGAACCGGTCGTTCAACCGGGATGAGATCTGTTGGATCGGGAACGCTCGCGTTCGCGCCGCGGCGAGCTCGATCGCCAACGGAAGTCCGTCGAGCCGCACGCAGATGTCGGAGACCGCCACGTGGACGTCGGCCGAGACGGCGAGCGGGGCACCGGCGGCCTCGGCGCGCGCGATGAAGAGATCGACGGCATCGTCGGTCGCAAGCGGCGGGACTGGCCAGATCTTCTCGCCCGCGACGCGCAGGCCCTCGCGACTTGTCGCGAGCACACGGAGACCAGCGCAACGACGGAGGAGGTCCTCCGCAACCTGCGCCGCGGTACCGATCACGTGCTCGCAGTTGTCGAGGACGATCAACAGCTCACGACCGCCGATCATCTCGGCGAGCCGACTGGAGTCGGGAAGATCCAGAGCCGATCCGATTGCCGCGGTGACGCCTTCCTGCTCGCCGATGTGGGCGAGCTCGACCAGGCATGCGCCGTGTGCGAGGCGCTCGGCTTCGTCGCGAGCCACCTCGAGGGCGAGGCGCGTCTTGCCAACCCCACCGGGGCCGACGAGCGTGATGAAGCGATGTTCGCGGAAGAGTCGGATGAGCTCACGAACCTGGTCGTCGCGCCCCACCAGCGGGGTCAGTGACGCTGGAACCGTCGGACGTTGCTCCGTCGATGGGCGCGCATCACGCGCCGCTGCTGCTGCGGTCACGTCGAGCGACGAATCTTGGGCAAGGATCGCGGCTTCGAGCTGACGCAGCTCCGGGCCGGGGTCGAGCCCGAGCTCCTCGCCGAGGATGCGGCGACCCTCCTGGAACGTCCGCAGGGCGTCCGCCTGCCGACCGGCGCGGTACAGCGCGATCATCAGCAAACCACGAAGACGCTCGCGCAACGCGTTGGCGCTGACCAGTGCTTCGAGCTCACCGATCACGCCTCGATGGCGACCGAGTTGCAGTTCGATGTCGAGCCGCTCCTCAAGCGCAGCGAGGCGCAGTTCCGAGATCCGAGTGACCTCCACAGAAGCGAACTCTTCGTAGACGAACTCGGCCAGCGCGGTGCCACGCCACAACGAGTCGGCCCGCGCGAGTAGATCGATCGCGGCGTCGAGATCACCGCTCGTTGCATTCGCCCGTCCCGCGGCGACGAGCCGCTCGAACCGATGCAGATCGACGGATTCCGGCTGCACTTCGAGCGCATACCCGCCGCCGCGAGTGGCTACCAGTTCCGGAGAGCCGAGCGCTCGGCGAAGCTTCGACACGAGACCCTGCAGTCCGTTGCGTGCCGCCGACGACGAGTCCGGTCCCCATATGGCGTCGACCAGCTGATCGGTGGGCACTGCCCGACCACACTGCAGCGCCAGGACGACGAGGAGCGCACGCAGCTTCGTCCCGGTGACGACGACCGTGTTCCCGTCGTCGTCCAGAACCTGGAGCTCGCCGAGAAGTCCGATCTGCATGCGTCGACAGTATCGGCGTCGCGGTCAGTCGGCTGGCGGGCACAGCTCGTCGAAACGCTGCCGGGCACGTGCACCCGCGTCGACGCGCGCAACGGCTGCGCCGAGGAGGTCGATGATCACGTCGTCGCGTCCGAACTGAGCGAAGTGCTCGAACGCGAGGTCGATCGCTCGCGCCACGCACCCGCGACAGCACAGCTGGCGAAGTTCGTCGACCTGTCGTTCGCGGCGGGACATGTCCGTGACGATCCACCCATCCGCTGACGCCTCGCTGCATTCCCACTGAACCGGGTAGAGAGATCCGAGTGTTTCGCGCCCACCCGGGGTCGTCCGAGTGCTTCCCGCCCGCCCGGGGTGTACGCAAACACTCGGGCGCGGCGTACAGTCGGGCGTGGATGTGGTTGCAGTGGGTCATCATCGCCGCGGTCGTGATCGCGCTGTCGTGGGTGGCGATGATCGTCCTGGCAAAACGGCTCCCGCCCGGTCTCGCCAAAGACCTCGCGACCGTGCTGCCTGCGTGTGTTACGACCGCACGCAGGCTTCGAAAGGACCCACGAGTGCCGCGCCGAGTGAAGGTCGCGGTGGCAATTGCCGGCCTGTGGGTACTGTCACCGATCGACCTGATTCCTGAGTTCTTGCCCGTGATCGGTCCGCTCGACGACATCGTTGTGGTCGCTCTCGCACTGCGCTACGCCGCTCGGCGGGTGCCACCGGAGGCCCTGATCGAGGCGTGGCCCGCCGAACGGCGGATTCTCAGCCGCCTCGCACCGTCGACCGCGTCGATCACGATCGGAGCTGACTGAATGGACCGATCGCTGTTCCGTTGGATCAACCGGCTCGCAGACCGCACCGGCTGGGCCCACGGCCTGTTCAAGGCGAACGCGACCTTCGGCATCGTGCTCTTCGCTGGCTTGCTCCTCGCCGCGTACCTGGATGGCCGGCAGCACCGCGACCCGCGCGCCGTCGCCGCAAGCGTGTGGGCCGCGGGTGCTGCGCTCGTTGCGCTCGGTGTCGGGCAATTCGTCGGCCGTGCGGTGGACCGAGCTCGCCCATACGCGTCGTTGGCGAACGTTCACGTTCTCGTCGACAAGACCTCCGACTTCTCCTTCCCCAGCGACCACGCGACGGTCGTGGGTGCGGTTGCCGTGGGGCTCTTGTTCGCCAATCGGCGTTGGGGCATCGTCGCGTCGTTGCTCGCCGTGCTGATGGCGTTCACTCGCGTCTACGTCGGAGCCCACTACCCAGCCGATGTCGTCGCCGGACTCGCGCTCGGCGCGATCGTTGCGACAGCCGGGTGGTTCACAGTCGTCCCGATACTCGATCGCGTCGCGACATGGCTGACCGGCACTCCCCTTCGGCCCCTCGTGAGCGCCGGCGCTGCGCAGGCTTGATCACCGATCCTCCGGAGTCGTACGAGTGTTTCGCGCCCACCCGCGGTGTACGCAAACACTCCGACGGCATGGTGCCGGTCAGCGGACGTGGCGGAAGAAGGTGCGGACCTCGTCGACGAAGAGGTCTGGCTCCTCGAACGCGGCGAAGTGACCGCCGCGGTCGAGCTCGTTCCACTGTCGGATGTCGGTGTACTTCCGGTCGGCCCAGCGGCGCGACGCGGCGATGATCTCCTTGGGGAACTGCGAGACACCGGTCGGAATCGAGACGATCCCGCCGGCGAAGGCGCCGAAGCTCTCCCAGTAGATCCGTGCGGACGACGCGCCGGTTCCGTTGAGCCAGTACAACATCACGTTGTCGAGCATCTCGTCACGGCTGAGGGCATCCTCCGGATGACCGTTGTTGTCGGTCCACGCCCACATCTTCTCGAGGATCCAGGCCGCCTGTCCCGAAGGTGAATCGACGAGCCCGTATCCGATCGTCTGCGGACGAGTGCTCTGCTGCTTCGAGTAGCCGGACTCCTCGTCCTGGTAGTGCCGGAACTTCGCGATCGCCCGATTCTCGGCGTCGGTGAGATCGCCGAGGTCTTCGGGCCCGGGCGACGTGACGGGCATGTTGATGTGGATGCCGGCGCAGTGCCTGAGGTTCTGCGTTCCGATTCGCGTCGTGATCGAGGAGCCCCAGTCTCCGCCCTGCGCGCCGTAGCGGTCGTAGCCAAGTCGGACCATCAACTCGTCCCATGCCGACGCGATGCGGTCGACGTTCCAACCCGTCCGCACCGGCTTGTCGCTGAACCCGAAGCCCGGAAGCGACGGAGCGACGACGTGGAACGCGTCAGCAGGATCGCCGCCGTGCGCCGCTGGATCCGTCAGTGGTCCGATCACCTTCATGAACTCGACGGTCGAACCGGGCCAGCCGTGGGTGAGCACGAGCGGGAACGCGTCGGGTTGCGGCGAACGGGCATGGATGAAGTGGACGCTCAACGGCTCGTCGCCATCGCCCGTCAGCGTCGTCCGAAACTGGGCGAACTCGTTGAGGCGCGCCTCGCGAGCACGCCAGTCGTAGGACGTGCGCCAGTACTCGCACACCTCCTGGACGTACGCGAGAGGGATGCCCTGGCTCCAATCGTCGACCGTTTCACGCTCGGGCCAACGCG
>DASWRR010000101.1:0-3968 GCA_036403055.1 Ilumatobacteraceae bacterium
GGTTACACCCCGGCCGGTCGGCCCGCTGGCCTGTGGCTCGCCGCCGGGTTCATGCAGGAGCCGACCCTCGTCGGCATCGGATATGCCGTCGAGCAACTGCTGCAGGCTCGGGTCGCTCCCACGTTGAGTGGCGCGGTTCCGCCGGAGCCACCGCGCCGCGACTGCTCGGCCGGGACGGCTCGCACCGCGTCCGCTGAGTCACACCGCGGTCACATCGCCGCGCACCCGCGTCACTGGTGATCTTCACCCCATAGGGCCCACCGGCCCGGCGTGTGACGCCACCAGGTGGTGTGACGTCCTCCCGCGACCGGTTTCCGTTCTGCAGGGCACATACGCGCCCTGGCCGCGGTCCTGTGATCCATCGACAGCTGGTGAACCGCTGGTTTTGGCGCGTGGTGGGTGCTGGTGGGGGTAAATGGTTGACTTTGGGGGGAAAGCGGGTACATAATGGCGGCGAGTGGGGAGGGAGGGCGAGATGCCCTATCTCCGGCGTCGAGGCAGGTCGACCTAGTTGAGAAGGTGGTGAGGCGCGAGTGATGTTCGTTGGGGTGCATGAGCGCCAACTCGACGACAAGGGTCGCGTTGCGCTGCCTGCCACGTACCGCGCCCACCTCGGCGAGCACTGCTACCTCGTGAAAGGCACGGACAAGTGCGTCGCGGTCGTGCCGTCGGAGGCGTTCGAGCAGTTCGGGCGCGAGTTGATCGCCAAGGTCGAGCGCGGTGAGCTGACGTTGAACCGTCAACGCGCGATCGCGTCGAGCGCGGTTCTCGTCGGGCTCGACAAGCAAGGGCGCATCAACGTGGACGAGAAGCTGCGCGAGTACGCAGAGCTCACCGTCGACAGCGCCGTCGTCGTCGCCGGCAACCTCGTCCGCCTCGAGATCTGGTCACCCGATCGTTACGCACGAATCGACGCCGAAGGTACCGAGGACATCGCCGGTGACCCGGAATGAACGGCCCCCGCACGAACGGCCCCGATGACACATCCCGATGAAACAGCTCTCACGAAAAGAACACTCACAGAAAGGAGCAAGGCGACGAATTGAACGAAGGAACGGATCATCCGATCCGATCGCTCATCTGCAGTCTTCCGGTCTGCAAGATGGACAGCCCCTACTCCGCCCGCTTCCGTCTCGTTTGACCGGGGAGACATCCCGGCGACACCGGCGGACCGGGGGACTGCAGATGAGCGAACGAGATCGCGATGGTGTGCGATGACCGAACCCTTCCACCACCAACCGGTGATGGTCGACGAGATCGTCAGCGCGTTCGAACCGGTGCCCGCCGGCGTGTTGCTCGACGCAACGCTCGGCGGCGGTGGACATGCTGAGCGGCTGCTCGAGAACTACGAGCGGCTCAGCATCCTCGGGATCGATCGCGATGAATTCGCACTCGCCGCTGCCCGGCAACGGTTGGCCCGTTTCGGAGATCGCGTGATGTTGCATCACAGTCGATTCGACCGCCTGCACGACGCCATGGAAGCTTTTTCAGTAGAGAGCCTTTCGGGGGCATTGTTCGATCTCGGCGTCAGCTCGCCGCAACTCGACGATGCAGATCGCGGCTTCTCGTATCGCCACGACGCACCGCTCGACATGCGCATGGACCGCACTCAGACGTGGACGGCCGCCGACGTGGTCAACGGCTACCCGGTCGAGCAACTCGCGCGCGTGTTGCAGCACTACGGCGACGAGCGCTTCGCCCGGCGCATCGCCAACGCGATCGTCGCGGCGCGTCCGATCGAGAGCACCACAGAGCTCGCTGCGATCGTGGTGTCGGCGATTCCGGCCGCAGCTCGTCGTACCGGTGGTCACCCGGCGAAGCGGACCTTCCAGGCGATCCGCATCGAGGTCAACGGCGAGCTCGATGCACTTGCACCGGCGATCGACAGTGCGATCGTGCACACCAAGGTCGGCGGGCGAATCGCGGTGCTGTCGTACCACTCCGGCGAAGACCGCATCGTCAAGGAGCGCATGCGTCTCGCCGTAACCGGCGGATGCGAGTGCCCGCCCGAACTTCCGTGCGTCTGCGACGCGGTGCAGACCGTGCGGATCGTCCGCGGCGTTGCCCGTACCCCGCGCGAGGCGGAGCAGTCGCGGAACCGGCGAGCGTCGAGCGCCCGACTCCGCATCGTCGAACGAATTGCCGGCATCCCGCGGCGCGGCACGGTCGGCTGAGCCATGGCAAGTGTGCTGAGATCCGAGCGGTTGGGGATCGCGCGCGAACGCGTGCACTCCGACGGCGGCGTCATGGCTCGCCCCATGATCCGCTCGACCGTCGGCGTCGTCAGCACGCCGCGTCCGCAACTGACGGTCGTGCCGCGCCGGCGCCGCAACGCGCGGCTGGTTGCAGTCGCCGCCTTCTTCGCGTCGTCGCTGATGCTGGGCGCTGCCGCGTTCCAGACGCAGTTGGCCCGCCGTCAGGTGGAGCTCGATCGCGTCGACAGCCAGATCCGGATCGCGCGCAATGACTTCAACGATCTGCGCAGTCAACGCGCCGAGCTGCGATCGCCGGCGCGACTTGCCGCGAGCGGGTCCGTGCTCGGGATGACAGATGCGTCGAAGACCGAGGTCATGCAGATACAGCCCGAGGTGGTGGCCGAGGTGCAGATGAGCGCAGGCGGCGTGTTCGATCCTGGCGTGGAGGAGAAGGACCCGGTGTTCGAAGAGTTCAAGGCTGTCAAAGCAGTTGCGGGCGGATAGGTCGGAGGACCATGAGGGACGTGAATCAGTCGGCGCGTGCACGCAGCCACCATCGTCAGCGCAACAGCGCAGGGCCCGAGCCGCGGCACCCAGGCGCTCCACGGGCGCCGCGGCCCCAGGCGTCCGCAGCGTCATCGCCATCAGCGCGACACGAGCGCTTGGCGACCTCGCCTTCGACGCGACGCCCGACCCCGCCGGCTTCAAAGGGACGTCCGTCGAACGGGCGCCCGACGGGTGCAGCGCGGCAACGGGTCAACGCTGCGCAACCGCGACGCCGCGCCGAACTTCGGCAACAGCGCGGCGCGCAGGCGTTCCGCAAGCGAGCGGTTCCTCAACGCCAGACGCGCATCTATCGCGCCGGCCAATCGTCCCGCCGTCTCGTCGCCGTCTTCGTCATTGCTGCCGTCCTGTTTCTCGCTGTGCTCGCCCGCGTGACGTTGTTGCAAACCGTCCAGGCTGACGCGTTGCGCTCCGCGGGCAAGTCGCAACGCACGACCGAGCAGCGGTTGAAGGCCCATCGCGGCACCATCTTCGATCGCGAGGGCGCCGACCTCGCTCTGTCGGTCCCGGCGAGGACGATCACCGCCAATCCCAAGTTGGTGCTCGATCCCGTCGGAACGGTCCGGACGTTGACTGCGTTGTTGAAGCTCACGCCCGACAAGCAGGCGTCGCTGATCGAGGCGTTCACTGCGAAGAAGAACTCGTTCGTCTACGTCGCTCGCCAGATCGACACCAGCCTGGCGGAGACCATTGCCTCCCTCGGTCTCGTCGGCATCACCTCGATCAAGGAGGACAAGCGCATCCTCCCGAGCGGCGATGTCGGGCGCAGTGTCGTCGGTCGCACGGACCCTGACCTCGAGGGGACGGGCGGGCTCGAGAAGGAGTACAACGACATCCTTCGCGGCACCGATGGCGAGCAGTCCCAGGAGCACGACCGCAAGTTCCGTTCGATCGCCGGCGGTGACGAGACGGTTCCCTCAGTGCCCGGTTCCGACATCGTGCTGACGATCGATCGCGGGTTGCAGTACCAGGTCGAAAAGGCACTGCTGCAGCGTGTCGACCAGTTGACCGCGGTCGGCGGGACAGCCATCGTGATGGGTGTCAACACCGGCGATGTCTATGCCGTCGCGAACGTCCGGCGCGACAGTGCCGGCAAGTCCGAGATCACCTCTGCCGACCTCGCCGCGACCGAGCCGCACGAACCGGGTTCCGTCGCGAAGGTGTTCAGCTTGTCGGCTGCCGTCAACGAGGGTCTGGCGACGCCGGACA
>DASWRR010000102.1:0-4559 GCA_036403055.1 Ilumatobacteraceae bacterium
CGTCGCGGCACACGCGTTGTCGGGTGGCAACCAACAGAAGCTGATCGTCGGTCGTGAGATGTCGGCGAACCCGACGATGTTGATCGCCGCTCATCCGACGCGAGGCATCGACGTCGGTGCCCAGGCCGCAGTCTGGGATCAGCTCCGCGCCGCGCGCGCCGCCGGGCTGGCGACGTTGTTGATCAGCGCAGACCTCGACGAGTTGATCGGTCTCTCCGACACGATCGTCGTGATGTTGCGAGGTCGGATCGTGGCGACGTTGGATCCCGCGACGGTGACACCGCGAGACCTCGGCTCGTACATGACCGGCGCCGCGCTGCAAGCGAGCACATCGTGAAGTCGTTGGGCCGTCGCATCTCCCTCGGCGCGGCCGCGCCGCTGATGGCGCTCGTGTTCGCGATCGTGTCGTCGTCGATCGTGCTGTTGCTCGCCGGTAGCAACCCGTTGCGGGCGTACTCCGACATGCTCAACCACGCCAGCAAGCTCGAGACGATGGTCGACATCTTGAACCGCGCCACTCCGCTGTTCATCTCCGGCATCGCGGCAGCGATCGGCTTCCGCATGAACCTGTTCAACATCGGTGTCGAGGGTCAGTACCTCCTGGCTGCACTGGTCGCCGCTGAGGTCGGCGGCGTCGTCCACCTCCCCGCTCCGCTGCACGTGGCACTGATCCTCTTGGTCGGCATGACCGTGGGCGCGGCCTACTCAGGGGTCGCCGGTGTCCTGAAGGTGACGCGCGGCATCAGCGAGGTCATCAGCACGATCATGCTCAACGCGATCGCGATCTCCGGGCTCATCGTCGCCGGCCTCAAGGCATGGCAAGCCGGTGGCGCGGTCAGCGGGAGCGTGACCCGGGTCGGGACGACGCCGATCCCGAAATCCGGACGAATCCCGAACCTCAACCGGTTCGTCGAGCTCTTCACCCGGCACATCGGCCGCGACCGACAGCTCACCGGCATGCTCGTCATCGCGATCATCGTCGGAGTCGCCTACCACGTGCTGCTGAACCGTTCGAGGTTCGGCTACGACTTGCGCGCCAGCGGCGCGAACCCATTCGCCGCGCAAGCTGGTGGTGTCTCCCCGAAGCGCATGATCCTCACCGCGATGCTGCTGTCGGGAGCGGTCGCTGGTCTCGTCGGCATGACAGAGATCTTCAGCAGCGGGTTGTTCCCGTCGAACCCGATCCAAGGCCTCGGCTTCGCCGGGATCGCGGTCGCGCTGCTCGGCCGCAACAGCGCGATCGGCGCGGCAATCGCGGCGCTGATCTTCGCGTTCCTCGACATCTCGTCGGGCATCTTGCAGAACACCGGTTCTGCGTCCCGCGAGATCGTCCAGATCATGCAGGCGCTCATCATCTTGGCCGCCGTCGTGGCCTACCAAGTGACCCAACGAATACGCGATCGCGAAGAGGCGAAGGCGGCGTCGGCGGCACTCGGTGGGGTCCTGGCATGATCGTCGTCAACTACCTGAAGAACATGCCGGTCTGGGCACGGTGGATGCTGTACGCGATCGTCGGCGTCATCGTGCTCAACATCGTGCAGGGTTTCGACGACACCAGCCTGCTCACCGCACAAGGCACGACGCGCGCGATGCTCCGTTGGGGTGTCCCTATCCTGTTGGCAGGGCTTGGCGGACTCTTCGCCGAACGGTCCGGCGTCGTCAACATCGGTCTCGAGGGAATGATGGTCCTCGGCACCTGGTTCGGCGCGTGGGGTGCGTTGCAGTTCGGCGCATGGTGGGGTCTGTTCTTCGGGGCGCTCGGCGGTGCGATGGGCGGCCTGCTCCACGCCGTCGCCACGGTCCAGTTCGGCGTCGACCACGTGATCTCCGGCGTCGCGATCAACATCCTCGGGCCGGGCACCGCACGATTCCTGTCGTCAGAGATCTTCAACAAGAAGTTCAAGTCGCAGGGCGGTTCGATCACGCAATCACCGCGGGTCCCGACCGTCGGTCGGTTCACGTTTCCCTTTCTCGCGGGCGGCAACCTGTTCGGTTGGAAGACTCCCGACATCCTCGGGTGGTTCGTGAAGAAGCACTGGTTCTTCATCTCGGACATCACCGGAATCGTCCGCGGTCTGGTCAGCAACATGTCATGGGTCACCGTGTTCGCGCTCGCGATGATTCCGTTCAGCGCATGGCTGCTGTGGCGCACGCGGTTCGGTCTTCGACTTCGCATCAGCGGCGAGCGGCCGGGCGCCGGCGAAGCACAAGGCATCAACATCTACTTCTACAAGTACGTCGGCGTGATCGTCAGCGGCGCGTTGGCCGGCCTTGCAGGTGCGTTCATCGCCAGCCAAGAGCTCTCCGGCGTCTACAAAGAAGGCGAGACGACGGGTCGAGGTTTCATCGGCCTGGCCGCGCTCATCTTCGGCAACTGGCGGCCGCTCGGGATCTTCGGCGGTGCGATGTTGTTCGGCTATCCGTTCGCCCTCAAGTTGCAGGACCTCGACGGTAAGGCGTCGCACGCTCTGCTGCTCGTCACCACCATCGCGATGTTCGCGGTGATGGTGTGGGCGTTGCTGCGCAGGAACGCGAGCGACACGGTGCTGGCAGCCGTGTTCGGCATCGCCGCGCTCGCGTGGTACCTGTTGGCCAAGACTCCGCCCGACTGGTGGGCGCAGATCCTGCCGTACGTCATCGTGGTCGTGGTGTTGATCTTCTTCACCAAGCGACTGCGGCCACCGGCGGCGGACGGTCAGGTGTACCGCAAGGGCGAGGTCTGATTACACGGCGGTCTTCGCCGAGCACAGTCCGTCGAGCACCGCACGAACGTCGTCGCCAAGGCGGTTCAGCTGGTAACCGCCTTCCTGCACGAGCAGCAACGGCGCGTCGATGGTCGCAATGAGCGCGCCGACGTCGGCGAAGTCGGGCGTCGTGAGGCACAGACCCGCCGTCGGGTCACCCTCCGCTGGGTCGACGCCGAGGGAGACGATCACGTACTCCGGGTCGAACGCGGACACGGCATCGATACCGACCGACAGATCCGCGAGGAAGCGTTCACCTGTCGTGCCGAGCGGCAGCGGGAGGTTGAGGTTCGCCCCCTCGCCACTGCCCTCACCGCGCTCGTGGGCACGGCCGACGAACCACGGATAGTTCTGATCGGGGTCCATGTGGATCGACACGAACTGGACGTCGCCGCGCTCGTAGAAGATCTGTTGCGTGCCGTTGCCGTGATGGGCATCGACGTCGAGGACGGTGACTCGGCGCGCACCTGCGTCGATGAACGCCTGTGCCGCGATCGCCGCGTTGTTGAGCAGACAGAAACCGCCGAACGCCGAACGGGTCGCGTGGTGCCCCGGCGGACGGCACAACGAGTACACGATCCGCTCACCCGCGAGCACCCTGTCCACGCCGGACAAAGCGATGTCGACCGACGAAAGCGCCGCGGGCCACGAGCCCTCGCTCAACGGCGACGACGTGTCGAAGCAGAACCACCCGAGACGTCCATATGCGTTGGTGACCGGTGGGCGACCGATCGGCATCGCTTCGACGAGCCCTGGGTGGATGAACATCTCGGCGATGACCGCCTGCGCGTCGGGAAGGATCGCCATGTAGTCCTTCCACGCCGTCGACAAGAAGTCGACGAGGTCTGGATTGTGGACCCGCAGGATCGGCTGCATCCCGTGCGCCGTCGAGTCGACGAACGCGAACGGTCCTCCATCCAACGCGTGCGTGATGCAATCGACGCGCTGCGGCACCTCGAACCGCCCGACCATCGTTCCGGAGTACACGTCGTACTCCGGATCATGAGAGCGGTGGTCATCGTTGGTGATGACAGAGACCGGATGGTTCGACATGGCGCCGACTGTAGACGGACGGACTGTGGGCTTCTAGGCGTCGACCGGGAGCCGGGCGACGGCTTGCACCTCGATGCCCCCACGCGGTCGCTGCGTCAGCGTGACCGTGACCGATCGCGGTTTCGCGGTGGCCATCACCTCACCCGCGATCTCCGCGGCGAGTGCCTCGGCGAAGACCGAGCGATCGCGAAACCGCCACAGGTAGAGCTTGAGGCTCTTCGACTCGACGCACCACTGATCGGGTGCGTACTCGATGACGACGCGCGAGAGATCGGGCTGCTCGGTGACGGGGCACATCGAGGCGACCTCGTCGGTGGAGAACCGGACGGTGGCGACGTTGGGCGGCGCAGGGAACACCTCCACATGGTCGATCGCGTGGCGAACGGTGTTGCCCAAGACAGTCAATTCCATGAGGAGAGGGTAGGCGTGCATCTGGCTGCCGCCTACGCTCTGTCCATGGGATCAGTGCTGGACGACCGACAGGTCGAGCAGTATCAACGCGACGGTTTCGTGGTGATCGAAGGGTTCGTCGACCAGCAGTCATGCGACGACTTGAAGGCTGCGGCGAACCGGATCGTCGCCGACTTCCACCCGACGGAACAGCGCACGGTCTTCACGACGACCGAGCAGGAACGCGTGAGCAACACAGAGTTCCTCGCATCGGGTTCCGGCGTGTGGTGCTTCTTCGAGGAAGAAGCGTTCGACGATGCGGGACATCTGCGAACCGCGAAGGAGCTCAGCATCAACAAGATCGGTCACGCG
>DASWRR010000103.1:0-5422 GCA_036403055.1 Ilumatobacteraceae bacterium
ACCGACAACCTCTTCGGCGACATCCTCACCGACCTCGGCGGTGCGGTCAGCGGCGGGATCGGTCTGGCGTCGTCGGCCAATCTCAATCCGGCCCGGACCGGTCCGTCGATGTTCGAACCGGTGCACGGGTCAGCACCCGACATCGTTGGGACGGGCAAGGCGAACCCGATCGCAGCGATCCTCAGCGCAGCCTTGATGCTCGACTTCCTCGGCGAGCCGGACGCCGCGACTCGCATTCGGCAGGCCTGCGTTGCACATGCTGGTACCGGCAGCACCAGCGAGATCGGTTCCGAAATCGCCGCGGCCGTGGCAGGCTAGACGGAACCTCATTTCTCCACAGCGGGAGCAAGCGATGCCGATCCAACCAACTCCGAAGATCTGGATGAACGGTGACCTCGTCGATTGGGACAAGGCTCAGATCCACGTGCTCACCCACACGCTCCACTACGGGACGGGCGTGTTCGAAGGCATCCGCGCCTATCCGACTTCGCAGGGACCGGCAGTGTTCCGCCTGACCGAGCACATCGAGCGACTGTTCCGCAGCGCGCACATCATGGGGATGGAGCTTCCGTACACGGTCGACGAGATCGTTGCCGCGACGAAGGCGACGGTTGCCTCGACTGGTCTGCCCGGTTGCTACGTCCGGCCGATCGCGTACTACGGCTATGGCGAGATGGGACTCAACACGTTGCCGTGCAGCGTCGACGTCGCGATCGCGTGCTGGCCGTGGGCGCCGTTCCTCGGTGAAGACGCGCTCGATCAGGGTGTGCGGATGAAGGTGTCCTCCTGGACGCGTCACGATCACAACACGATGCCGCCGGCGGCGAAGACGACCGGCAACTACGTCAACTCGTCACTCGCCAAGGTCGAGGCGTTGAAGGCCGGCTACGACGAGGCCATCATGCTGGCGCCGAACGGTCTCATCGCCGAGTGCACGGGCGAGAACATCTTCGCGGTTCGCAACAACATCATCATCACGCCGCCGCTGTCGGCCGGCGCGCTCGAGGGCATCACTCAGAGCTCGGTGATGACGATCGCCCGCAACCTCGGCTTCGACATCCGCGTCGACAACCTGGCGCGCAGTGATCTGTACGTCGCCGAGGAAGTGTTCGTCGTCGGGACTGCAGCGGAGATCAGTTCCGTCAAGTCGATCGACGATCGCAACATCCCGTGCCCGGGGCCGATGACCAAGGCCATCGCCGAGGTCTACGCCCGAGCGGTGCGTGGCGAAGAAGATCAGTACAAGGACTGGTGCGAGCTCGCGGTCTAGGAGAAGCGCCACCGCGTTGCTCGCAGCGCGAACTCCTCTTCACGTTCGATGATCGCGAACGCGACGGTCGGCTTCACCTCGAACATCGCGTGCGCGCGAACGAAATCGGCGAGCCCTTCGGGAACCTCGTTCCCGTACTTCTCGACGTAGCGATCGACCCATGTGTCGATGCGCGCTGGGTCGGTCAACGCCATTGCGACGCCTTCGACAGAGATGCACTCGACCGTGCTTTCGACGGTGAAGACGACACGAGGATTTGCGCGGATGTTGCGGGCCTTGCGCGCCATCGGCGCGCAGGAGAACATGAACCGCAGATCGTGGTCGTTCCACACTCCCCACACCGGGAGCGAGTGAGGTGCGCCGTCGACCGACACGGTGACGAGCCAGTAGCTCTTGTTCGCCGTGAGGCGCTCGGCGGCCCACTCCCACGGCAGCGGCCTCCACTCTGCTGAGTCCGTGCCGTACGCAGCCATCGCCGGCCGCTCACCGATCGGTGGAGTCGTCATTGCCCGATGGTAGATCGGCGTTCAGAGGTGTCAATGGGCCGGTAGACCCGGGCGATCTCCCGCGGCGTCTCGTCGTTTCGCGGCGAGTCCCGCGAGGCATTCCATGAACAGTCGATTGGCAACGTTGACGGTGCAGTCGGCGTGGTCATACGCGGGCGCGACCTCGACGATGTCCATTCCGACGATGTGGTGCTCGTACGCCAACTTGCGGACGATGCGCATCAGATCGGCGGCGACCAGCCCGCCGGGTTCGGGAGTTCCGGTCGCGGGCGCGTAGGCAGGGTCGAGCGAGTCGATGTCGATCGAGATGTACAGGTGCTCGGGGCCGTCGAGCGCCTCGACGACAGCGTCGGCCATCACGGCTTGAAAGCCGCGCTCCCAGACCTCGTCCATGAGATGCCATCGCATGCCCTGCTCGGCCATCCACTCCCACACGTCTTGCGGTGGCCAGTAGCTGCGCAGCCCGATCTGGATGAAGTTGCGGCCGGGGATGGCACCGCTGTCGATCAGCCTGCGCATCGGCGTGCCGTGGCTCGCGAGGTTGCCGTCGATCGTGTCGGCGGTGTCCGCGTGCGCGTCGAAATGAACCATGCCGACGTTTCCGTGACCGTAGACGTCGGCGACGGCGGTGGCTGCGGGCCATGTCACGGTGTGATCGCCGCCCATCGTGAACGGGATGATGTTGCGGCTGGCAACGTCGAACACGCGCTGCTTGATGTTGTCGAGGCTCTGTTGCACCATGCCGTGCGGACAGTGCGCGTCGCCATAGTCGACGACCTCGACGTGGTCAAAGATCTCGAGGCCGTAGCTGAGGTGATAGGTGCCGGATTCGTATGCGTTGGTGCGCAGCGCCCGTGGCCCGAACCGTGCACCAGGACGGTTCGTGGTCCCGAGGTCGAACGGTGCGCCGACGATTGCAACGTCGGGTTGCCACGCGTCGAGTTGCTCGGCCGATGTCAGCAGCGGCCTCTGCGCAAACGTCATGACGGACCCGAAGGCGTACCCCTGGTCGAGCTGTTGCTGATAGCCCGGTGGCAGGTCGCGTCGCGGTTCGGTCATGGTGTCGCACCGTAACCGGTTCGCTGCCGGCGGCCGCCGAACGCACTGTGGCGAAAAGCGAAGCACCCCGGGCTGCGCAGCCGGCCGAAGCCAGCGCGCCGCCCGGGGCGACTCCTTTTGGTTCATGGTCCACCACTGGTCGATCTGCTGGCGTTAGCCTTTAGCTCGACTCAATGTCATCGCCCGTCAGCTCGCGCTGGCGGGCGATTCCCTTTGTCGGTTTGCTCCCCGTTTGCACGGCTCGCTCCCCGACCACTGATTCGGTCTTCGCCGGCGAACCGACTCCGACCAACCCAGCTGCTCGTTCGGCAACCCCGGTTACCCGGCTCGCTTCCCTCGCTGAACCGGTTCGTAGCGACCTGGTTGCCCAGTTCGTTCCTCCTCGGCCCCACCACTCGGCCCAAGGGCCTCCTGGCGGAATGGATCATTCCCCTCCCGAATCCGCTTCCACCTCGTGAACTCGGTTGGCCCTCCGATCCTTGTGACGACCTTTGCGGGCAGCCACGGTGTTCGGCACCGTTCCTCGAGTTCCGGTTGGCATGCGCTTTCCGGTACTCATGTAGCTTGCGCCCGTTTAACATCCCAGGTCAAGGGGTATTTTTGAAGTCACAGGGTTATCCGCAGACTTTGTTGACAATCCCCAGAAGTTTTCCGGCTGTCCACTAGTTGCGCACAGCTTTTACACAGTTTTAACGTTGACGCGCGTCTGCAAACCGGCTTGAATGGCGCCGTGATCCTTCGCCACTCCGCCACGATCATCATCATTTGCTAGCGCACGTCGGCCCACGCCGATGTGCGCTCCGAGCCGCCCACCCGGGCGGCTCTTTCATTTCTCAGCCGAAGGAGTCCACATGAGCAACGAACCAGTCTCAGTTGTCGACACGCGACGATCCGTCGAAGTCTTCGACACGACGCTGCGCGACGGACTGCAAGTTGAAGGCGTGTCCGCCACCGTCGACGACAAGCTGCGGATCGCCGAGCAGCTCGACCATCTCGGCGTGCACTTCATCGAGGGTGGTTGGCCAGGAGCGAATCCCAAGGACATCGAGTTCTTCGCACGCGCCGCGAGCGAGCTCGCGCTGAGCACCTCGACGATGGTCGCGTTCGGCTCGACCCGCCGACCGAAGGGAAAGGTGGACGAAGACGCGACGCTGCGCAACTTGCTCGACGCGAACACGTCCGCCGTGTGCATCGTCGCCAAGAGTTGGGATTACCACGTTCTCAACGCGTTGCAGACGACGCTCGACGAAGGCGAGGCGATGATCGCCGACTCGGTCGCGTTCCTGACGAGCAACGGTCGGCAGGTCTTGGTCGACATGGAGCACTTCTTCGACGGGTACAAGCGCAATCCGGAGTTCGCGCTTCGGGCATTGGAAGCAGCGGTCGTCAAGGGTGCGACGCATGTCGTGCTGTGCGACACGAACGGCGGCTCGTTGCCGCATGAGGTGCAATCGATCGTCACCGACGTCCACCGTCACGTCGGCACCGATGTGATCATCGGGATCCACTGCCACGACGACACCGGTTGTGCCGTCGCGAACTCGATGGCCGCTGTCGCTGCAGGCGCCGGCCATGTGCAGGGGACGCTCAACGGTCTTGGCGAGCGGACGGGCAACTGCAACCTGACGACCGTCATCCCGAACCTCCAACTCAAGCTCGGGATCGCGTGCTTGCCCGAGGGGCGCATCGAGCGCCTCACCGCCGTCAGTCATCATGTCGCCGAGGTGCTCAACCGTCCGCTGAACCCGCAAGCGCCGTACGTCGGCGCGTCCGCGTTCGCGCACAAGGCAGGCCTCCACGTCAGTGCGATCGTGCGCGCCAAGGACGCGTACGAACACGTCGATCCCGAGCTCGTCGGCAACGGAACGCGGTTCGTCGTCAGCGAGATGGCAGGTCGCGCGACCATCCAGATGAAGGCCGATGAGCTCGGTCTGCCGATGGATGGTCCTGCGGTGAATCAGGTGATCGACGACTTGAAGCGGCTGGAGCACGAGGGGTACCACTTCGAGGCCGCCGACGCGTCGCTCGAGCTGCTCATGCGCCGAGCAGCCGGATGGCAGCAGGACTTCTTCCGCGTCGAGAGCATGCGCGTCATCACCGACGAGATGGCGACCGGCGATTTCACGACGGAGGCAACCGTCAAGGTGTGGGTCGGCGATCAACGGCACGTCCACACCTCCGAAGGCAACGGTCCGGTCAACGCCATCGACTCGGCGATGCGCGCCGCGGTCGGCGGCGCCTACCCGCTGCTCGCCAAGGTCCATCTCACCGACTACAAGGTCCGCATCCTCGACGGTGCAACGGCGACCGGTGCGATCACGCGCGTTCTGATCGACGCCACGAATGGCGACCGCACGTGGACGACGATCGGCGTGAGCGCCAACATCATCGAAGCGTCGTGGCGAGCGTTGGAAGAGAGCCTCGTGTACGGCTTGCTGCACTCGGGGCCGTGACAGCGGTTTAGACGCTAAACGACCGCTTGAGTTGGGGACGGAGTTGGCCGATAGCAGGAGCAGCTATGACAAACGCATTCCCACCGCCGTCGCGCCCCGGCACCGAGCCGAAGGAATATGCGTCGGTCGTCCGA
>DASWRR010000104.1:0-4051 GCA_036403055.1 Ilumatobacteraceae bacterium
TGTCACCGCAGTCGGGATGCGCGAGTGGGCGAACCTGATGTTTTCGGCAGCACTCCGCCGTCAGCAGTTGTCGAAGCAGTCCGAGATCGGCGAAGGAACATCGGTCAAGGTGACGTTCGACGGCAAGCGCCGATTCGAGCTCGATGGTGGTGTCAAGGGCAAGGCGAAGGAGCTCGAGTTCGAGATCCGGCCGCGCTCATTGTTCGTGTGTGCGCCCTCCGACTAACGGCCGCGAACGCCGGTCGCTCGCGTCGTCCGCAGCGGTCGATGCGCCAGACCCAGATGCAGCGCCTTGTGGCTGATCGCTGACAGGATCTCCGAGGCGCTGCGCACGACCGCCGAAGATGATCGCGACGAGCGTGAACCACCCAGCGCCGATCGCCAGCCCTGCGACGACGTCGGTGAGCCAGTGGACACCGAGCAGCGCTCGACTGGCGGCGACCGAGATCGCGATCAGCACGGCTCCCGCTGTGAGTGCAGCGCGTACACGTCGCGACTTGTCGCGTCCGACCACCAAGGCGATCGCCAACCACGCGGAGGTCGCCGCGACCGTGTGTCCCGAAGGAAACGAATAGCCGTGCGCGGCCACGAGACGAAGCACCGACGGACGCTGTCGACGAACGATGACCTTCAGAAGGTTGTTGAGCGCGAGCTCACCGAGCCCGACGGCCGCGACGAACGCGAACACTTCCTTGCTCCGCCGACGCACGTAGTCGACGATCGCGGTGATCAACAGCGCAGCCGTCACGACGTACGTGCTGCCGAGTTGCGTGATCCACTTCATCGCGTGCGCGGTGCCCGTCGTGCTGTTACGTGAGCCCCACGACGCGACGGACTTGTCGGCCATCGCCAATCCTGAGTGGTTGTCGATCATGTCGAGCACCACTCCGACGAACACAGCAACGACGAACACGACGATGATGCTCATCGTCAGCAGGAACCCACCCGCGCTGCGCCGGTCCATCCGTTCGTGCACGAACCGGCGAACGCGTGGATGGCGCCGCAGCGAGCGACGAACCGCTTGTTCTGCGGCTTCTGGTTCTGTTGGGTCGGCATCGATCGTTCGCGATGCCGACATCACGAACGCGATCAACGCGGCGGCAACTCCGCATATCAGTACGACGAGTGCTGGATCCACGACGTCACCTGCTCAGACGTGCGTGAGATCGACCGCCGGCTCGTGAGCCCGGGGGTCGTGAGAATGATCGTGGTCATGCTCGGTCTCGACGTGCTGACCTTGACGCTCTGCTGCTCGCCGAAGGACGATCACAGCAGCGAGCACCGAAGCACCGCCCAGCAAACCGCCGAAGATCACGTCGGTGAAGAAGTGCATGCCGCGGTACATGCGAGACAACGCGACGCAGACCGGCAGCAGTGCTGCGACCGCGATCGTGAGCCAGCGAATCCAACGGTGACGCGTGTGCCAGCAGATCACCACCGCGATCGCGGAATACGCAACCGCCGCGCCGGTGTGGCCGGACGGATAGCTCGATCCGACGGGTGACGTGTCGAGGTGTGGCACGCTCGGCCGTGGCCGCCCCACGAGCGTCGTCACGGTGATGAACGTCAGCGCCTCGAGGATCAGCGACACGACGACCACGAGTGGCTCGAGCCACCGCTTCCACAAGAACAACATGATGCCGGCGGCGATCAAGGTCACGACGATCTTGACCACAGTGTCCGACATCATCGATCCGATGAAGCTCAAGCTGTTGAGACGCGATGTTCGGTGCTTCACGAACCACTCCGACATCGACTGATCGTTGCGCACGATCGCGGAGTGCTTCAGTGGATGCGTCAGCAACCAGCCGACGCCGAACCACACGGCGGTGAAAGCGGCGTAGATCAGTGCGAGCACCATGGCCTCGTGCTTGCGAACGAGCCAGGTGTCGCGAAGGCGTGTCGTAGGCATGAGAGGCGGTACCCGTCCGCGGTGTCGCCCAAACGGGCGAGCACCCCGGATCGCTGTCAGGGAGCCTGCAGCCGCCGGTGGTTGAACGTCGTCAGGCAGAAGATGCCGTATGCCACGAACCCGATCCCGACGATCAGGACGAGCACGAGGCCCCATGAGTGCACCGCGACGCGACGCAGTGCTCCGTCGAGTCCCGTGGCCTGATTCACGTCGTACGTCATCGCCGATCGCAACATGAAGAAGCCGACGAGTGCGAACCCGATTCCTCGTCCGATCTCACCGATCGCTCCGAGGCGCTTCGTCCACCTCGCCCGTTCCGGTGCGACACCAGACAGGTCGAGCTCGTCGTTGACGTCCATCTGCAGGCCCTTGTAGATGCGGTAGAGGCCGACGGCGATGATGACGACACCGACTGCTCCGATGAGCACGCGACCGAAGCTGTGCTTCATGATCGATGCCGAGATGTCGGTGACCTTCTGGTTGCCGTCCTGCGCCTTCGGTGTATGTCGGGCGAGTGCGATCGCGGTGATGGCGAACGTTGCGTACACGACCGCGCTGACGAGGTATCCGATGCGCCGCACCATCGCTTCAGCATCCTTGCCGCCCGGCAGCAGCGCGGATACGACGCGCCATGCGGCGTAGAGCAACATTCCGAGGGCCAACAACCACAGCAGCACGGTGCCACCCGACGAGCCGGCGATGGTCTTCACCGCGCCCGTGGGACTGGCCTCCTGGTTACCTGTCGAGGACGACGCGTTTGCCCAACCGGACGCCTTCGCCGCGATCGACAGCGCGAGTACACCGGCGATGGCGTACACCGCACCCTTCGCGAACCACCCTGCCCTGCCGATCTTGACAGCGCCAGGATGCTCGGCGGCGAGGTCGCCGACCGGGTTGTGAGCCGAGTGTCGATGTCCCAGTTGATGGATCGATGCCATCGTTCACATATTCCCTCATGTCGAAGGCATCAAACCGCACGCGCCCGTCCCAACGTCACCGCGGCCTCGCGATGCAACCGACCGAAGTTGTAGTACGCGGCACATGCACCTTCCGAAGACACCATGCATGTCCCTATCGGAGTCTCCGGTGTGCACGCCGTGCCGAACACCTTGCACTCCCATGGTTTGATGACGCCCTTCAACACCTCGCCGCATTGACACGCCTTCGGATCGGCGACGCGTACACCGGGAACCGTGTAACGAAGTTCCGCGTCCCACTTCGCGAACTCTTGGCGCAGACGTAGCGCGCTCTGTGAGATGAAGCCGAGGCCGCGCCACTCGAAGTGCGGTCGCAGTTCGAAGACCTCCGCGAGTATCTGCAGGGCCCGCGGGTTGCCTTCGTCGCGCACGACGCGGCCGTACTGGTTCTCCACTTCGCACCGACCCTCGCGAATCTGCAGCAAGAGCATCACAATCGCCTGGAGGATGTCGAGCGGCTCGAAACCAGCCGTGACCAGCGGTTTTCCGTACTTCTCCGGCACGAACCGGTACGGCCTGTTGCCGACGACGGTCGACACGTGGCCGGGCCCGAGAAAGCCGTCGAGCCGGAGGTCGGGAGATTCGAGGATCGCTTTGATCGGCGGCACGATCGTGACGTGGTTGGAGAAGACATGAAAGTTCGGCACGTCGAGATCTCGCGCTTGCAGAAGTGTGATCGCGGTCGACGGAGCGGTGGTCTCGAACCCGACCGCGAAGAACACGACCGATCGATCAGGGTTTTGGATCGCGATCTGCAGCGCGTCGAGCGGCGAGTAGACGAACCGAACGTCGGCACCGCGCGCCTTCGCGCCGAGAAGGTTGCCGTTGCTGCCGGGAACGCGCATCATGTCGCCGAACGACGTGAAGATCACGCCCGGTGTCTCCGCGATCGCGATCGCGTCGTCGACGCGTCCCATCGGAATAACACACACAGGGCAACCGGGCCCGTGCACCAGTTCGACCTCTTCGGGCAAGACGTGCTCGATGCCGTGTCGATAGATCGTGTGGGTGTGCCCGCCGCAGACCTCCATGAACTTGAAGTGATCACTGCCGGCCAAGTCGGCGATGCGCGCGACGAGGCGACGCGCCGTCGTCGGGTCTCGGTACTCGTCGACGAACTTCATCGTGTCGTGATCCCGTCACTGTCACTGTCACTGTCGCT
>DASWRR010000105.1:0-8014 GCA_036403055.1 Ilumatobacteraceae bacterium
CGGACCGTCCGCGGGCGAGTTCCCCGGCGTCGATCAGAACGTCGGCCGCGGTGTGGCGCCGGATCCGGACTCGATCGCGCTGCTGTCGCGATTGATCGCAACCGCTGAACGTCCAGCGTTCATCGTCGGTAGCGACGTCTACTGGGACGGGGCGTGGCACGAACTGCGCGCCGCTGTCGAGCACCTGCGTGTGCCGTGCTTCGTCAACGGACTCGGTCGCGGCACGTTGCCCGCCGACCACGAATTGGCGTTTCTGAGGACGCGGGGATTGTTGAAGCAGCGCGCCGATCTCGTCGTCGTGCTTGGGACACCCCTTGACTTCCGGCTCGGGTTCGGGAGGTTCGGCAACGCCCGCGTCGCGCACGTTGTCGATGCAGAATCTCAGGTTGCCGAGCACGTCGATGTCACGACGGTCGTCGGCGACCTCACCGCCGTGCTGACGGCACTCGCGGAATACGGCGGTGCCCGCGTCGATCACGATCACTGGGTCGCCGAGCTCCGCGCCGCGGAGTCCGCAGGAAGAGCCGCGGATCAATCGCTGCTCGAGGCGGACGCATCACCCATCCGACCGTCTCGCATCTACGGCGAGCTCGCCAAGCGCCTCGCCCGCGACGCGGTGGTGATCTGTGATGGCGGCGACTTCGCGTCGTACGCCGGCAAGTTCGTCGAGGTGTTCGAACCTGGCTGCTGGCTCGACACCGGTCCGTACGGATGTCTCGGCAACGGACCTGGGTACGCGATCGCGGCGCGTGTGTCGCGACCGTCGAGCCAGATCGTTCTGTTGCTCGGCGACGGCGCCGCAGGGTTCAGTCTGATGGACGTCGATTCGATGGTTCGACACGATCTGCCGGTTGTGATCGTGGTCGGCAACAACGGGATGTGGGGCCTCGAGAAGCACCCGATGCAGATGATCTACGGCTGGGATGTCGCCTGCGATCTTCAGCCGGCGTGTCGCTACGACGACGTCGTGAAGGCGCTCGGTGGTGCGGGTGAGTTGGTGACCGATCCGGCGGAGATCGGCCCGGCCATGGACCGCGCCTTCGCGGCGGGCGTGCCGTATCTCGTCAACGTTCTGACGGAGCCGTCCGACGTCTATCCGCGCACATCAAACCTCGGCTGACGTCGCGGCACGGTCTACGCACAGACAGTGCCGGCTGCGCCGACCACTGCGCCGCTCGACGTCACGTCCATCAGCACCGAGGTCTGGTGGATGTACCCCTTCTCGACCATTCCCGCTTCGGTGACCGGTGTGTCGGGCTCGAGCAACAGGTATGCCTGAACCGCCTTCTCCATCACGGCCCGTTCTTCGACACACGCCGCAGTGTTCCCGCTGTCGACGTCGTCCTTCGCCTGCCTCGCACGCTCTGCTGGGTTGCACGCTGTGACCGTCGCAACGGCGAGCAGCACCGCGCAGATGGTCGACGATCGTGTGAACTTCATACGACGTGTATCGGCGGCGTTCGCACCTCGATGAGGACCAATTTGTCGAGCGGGACCGGGCCGGGGTTGTCGGTAGGCTCGATTCAGCGATCGCCGGGATGCTTCCCAGGGACGGATCAAGACTGGAGTGATGGTGACAATGGCCGGAAACGATGTGGTCGAGTCCGATGTGCTCGAGCGGGTGCTGGGCGCCGCGATGCGCACCGGTGGCGAGTTCGCGGAGGTGTTCATCGAGGACAAGCGGTCGACGATGGCGGGGCTGGACGACGGCCGCATCGAACAGGTCACGAGCGGACGCGATCGAGGCGCCGGCATCCGGGTCATCAAGGGCGACACGACAGGGTTCGCGCACACCGCCGACCTCAGTGAGACCGGCCTGCGCGCCGCTGCGGAAGCCGCCGCGGCTGCTGCGAGCCAGGGCACGGGAGGCGCCAACGTCGTTGCGCTGACGCGCCAGCCGGAGCACCGCGTCAGTCCCGTCGAGCGCTTCGCCGACGATGTCCCGAAGACGGAGAAGGTCGCGTTGTTGCAACGCATCGACGAGGCGGCGCGTGCGAGCGGTGGCGCCATCGTCCAGGTCAGCGCGGGCTACGGCGACAGTCGCAAGCGCATCCTCATCGCCAACACGCACGGCCTGCTGGCGTCCGACGAGCAGGCTCGCCAATCCGTTCGAGTCAGCGTCGTCGCCAACGGCGATGCCGGCATGCAGACCGGCTTCCAGAGCACGGGTCACACGTTCGGTTTCGAGATGTTCGACACGATCGACGTCGAGGAGCTCGCTCGCGACGCTGCCCGCCAGGCGTTGGTCAAGCTCGGTGCCCGGCCGGCGCCGAGCGGCACGATGCCTGTCGTCATCCAGCGCGGCAGTGGTGGCGTGCTGTTCCATGAAGCGTGCGGGCACGGCCTCGAGGCCGACCTCATCGCGAAGGGCGGCAGTGTGTATCGCGGCAAGCAGGGCGAGCTCGTCGCCTCGCCGCTCGTCACGCTCGTCGACGACGGGACGATGAGTGGCGAGTGGGGTGCGATCGGGATCGACGACGAGGGTCACCCGAGCCAGTACAACGTGCTGATCGAGGATGGCGTGCTGACCGACTACATGTGGGACTACCTGCGGGCCCGCAACGAGGGCCGCAAGCAGTCGGGCAACGGTCGGCGGCAGAGCTACATGCACCTGCCGATGGTGCGGATGACCAACACCTTCGTGCTCAACGGCACGGACGAGCCGGACGAGATCGTGCGCGACACGGAGCACGGCGTGTACGTCGCGAAGCTCGGTGGCGGCAGTGTCAACACTGCGACGGGCGACTTCGTCTTCGGCATGACCGAGGCGTACCTGATCGAGAACGGTGAGATCACCGAGCCGCTGCGCGAGGGCAACCTGATGGGCAACGGCCCGCAGGTGCTGCGCGACATCGATCTGTTGGGGAACGATTTCGCGATGGGCAACCCGGGCACGTGCGGCAAGGACGGTCAGGGCGTGCCGGTCGGCGACGGTCAGCCGACGTTGCGCGTCAAGGCGATGACAATCGGCGGCACCGCAGCATGACAGCGAGCGGTGTCGACGAACTGCAGGCGATCGCGGATCGTGTCGTTGCGATGGCGCAGCGGGGTGAGCAGATCGAGGCGTTCGTGTCGCGCGACGCCGAGACCGACGTCCGGATCTACGAAGGCGAGGTCGAGCACTTCGTCGCTGCACAGACGGAGGGTGTCGGGGTCCGCATCATCCGCGACGGTCGAACGGGGTTTGCCTACGCGGGAGTGCTCGACGACGCGGCGGTCGCGGAAGTCCTCGCGGAGGCGCGCGGCAACGTGCAGTTCGGGACGCGTGACGAATGGGCCGGCCTCGCCGAGCCCGATGGCGTCGACGTGATTCAGCAGGAGCTGTGGAGCGATCTGCTGTCGGAGTACTCGACCGAGGGGAAGATCGAGCTTGCCAAAGAGCTCGAGCGGCTGACGTTGTCGGTCGACTCGCGGGTGCGCGTCGACGACGCGAACTATGCAGACGTCGCGTCCGAGTCCGCGGTGGCAACGACGACAGGGATCCGCCGGACGGGGCGCGAGAACGGGTGCTACGTGGTCGTCAGCACGCTCGCTGACGACGGCGACGAGACGCAGACCGGGTTCGGGTTCAGCGTCGGCCGCTCGCCGGTCGAGTTCGACCTCGCGAAGGCGGCAAAGGAAGCCAGCGATCGCGCCACCGGTTTGCTCGGTGCCACGAAACCGTCGACGAAGCGCACGACCGTGGTGCTCGATCCATACGTCACCGCCAGTTTTCTCGGCATCATCTCCAGCACGCTCAACGGCGAGAGCGTGGCCAAGGGTCGGAGCCTGTTCAAGGATCGCCTCGGTGAGAACGTGGCCAACTCGATCGTCACGCTCGTCGACGATCCCACGAATCCGAAGGCGTACACCGCAACCGACCTCGACGGCGAAGGCCTCGCGGCTCGTCGCAACGTCCTCATCGAATCGGGGATGCTGCAGCAGTTCGTGCACTCGTCGTACTCAGCTCGGCGCGTCGGCACGAAGAGCACGGGCAACGCCATTCGCGGCGGCTTCAAGGGAACGCCGAGCGTCGGCTGCCTCGCGTTGCAGTTGCTGCCCGGCGATCGCGATCAATCCGCATTGATCGCCGACATCGACGATGGCGTGTTGATCCAATCGGTCAGCGGGTTGCACTCAGGTGTCAACGCGATCAGCGGCGACTTCTCTGCCGGTGCATCCGGATTGTCGATCTCCAACGGCCAGCTCGGTGGCCCCATCCGCGAGTTCACCATCGCGTCCACGCTCCAGCGGATGCTGCTCGACGTTGTCGAGATCGGCAACGACGTCGATTGGCTCCCGATGCGCGCGGCGGGCGTCAGCCTCGTCATCCGCGACGTCACCATGAGCGGCGTCTAGCGCGCGTCGTTCACCCGACCGGATGGCGGCGCAGCGTCTCTGACAACGCTCGGCATCGCAACCCGTAGTTCTCGGCCAGCGTCGTGTCCAGCACGACGTGTCCGGGATGGACGGTTCCAGACAGCGCAAGGGGTCCTGTGCTGAGACCTCGGGGATCGAACCCCATCCAACGTGCGAAGGTGGCGGCGAGATCGGCGCGGCTCACGGCTTCGGGGCCGGCGACGTTCAACGGACCGTGGATCTCGGGCGAGGCCGCGAGCCAGCTCAGTGCCGCACCGACATCGGCGGCGTGCGCCGGACATCGGTACTCGTCGGTGAAGAACCGCATCGGCCGCTTCCCGGTGATCGCCAGTTCGACGTCGTGCTGGATCTTCGCCGGTCGACGCGTTCCGTACAACAGCGACGTGCGCACGAGCACCGCCGTCGGACATTCCGACGTCACCGCGCGCTCGGCCTCGAACTTCATCACACCGTATTCGGTGATCGGGAACGGTGCGTCCGATTCGCGGTAGGGCAAGGCACGTCCGGGAAAGATCGCGTCGCTGCTGACATGGACGAAGCGAGCGCCGCACACCGTCGCGACTTCGGCCATGTTCCTACTTCCTTCGACGATCGTCCGTCGGTCACCTTTGCGGTAGGCCAGGTGAACGATTGCAGTCGGTCGCCACGAGCACACCTCTTCGATCACGCGCTCGCGCTGACGAACGTCGATCACCGCGGAAGGCGGCGCGAACAGTTCCCAATCGTCGACCTCCGACGCGATGCCGAGGTGTTGCCCGAGGAACCCCGACCCGCCGGTGATCAGCATGAACCGCCTTCGTCGAGGTGTCCAGCGCACGGCGTGAGCCTACGGGATACCGTTGCCGGTCGTGCCTGCCCCCCGTGCGCCCGCCGTGGCTCGCCACCCGCATCTGGCATCGACCGTTCCGGCGGGATGGGTGCGCGTCGACATGCACAGTCACACGATGTGGAGCGGGGATTCGACGACGACGCCCGACGAGATCGCCGAGGCGGTCGTGGATTCCGGGATCGACGTCCTGTGCATCACCGACCACAACTCGATCAAGGGAGCACTGGAACTGGTCGGGAGGTTGTCGTGTCGAGTGGTCGTCGGCGAGGAGTTGCGCACTCACGCCGGTGAGATCATCGGGCTCTTCTTGAACGAACGCATCCCCGTCGGCGTGCAGCCGATCGGGGCCGCCCGCATGATTCGCGAACAGGGCGGGATCGTCTACATCCCACATCCGTACGACCCGATGCGTCGCAATCTCGCGGAGCCCGCTCTCGAGCAGTTGATCGCCGCGGGTGCGGTCGACGCCATCGAGGTCATCAACGCAAAGACATCGCTGCACAGCCTCAACGCCCGTGCCGCGTCGATTGCTGCGGCGCACGTCATCGCGGCGGGTGCCGGCAGCGACGCGCACGTACCCGATGCAATCGGCGCGGCATACGTGGAGATGCCCGACTTCGACGGTCCGCTCGACTTCTTGGACAAGCTGCGGCAAGGTCGCCCGGTCGGTCACCATTGGGACGAGCCACGACCCTGGTCGTCTCGCGTGCTTCCCAGCACGACGATCGACTAGACAACCGCCCCGTGCCCGTCCTCCATGCGATCATCCTCGGCCTAATTCAAGGCCTCTCGGAGTTCCTCCCGATCTCGTCGAGTGGGCACCTGCTGCTCGCCCCGTGGCTGTTCGGTTGGCACGATTTCGACAACACCGCGATCGAGAAGGCGTTCGACGTCGCCCTGCATCTCGGGACGCTCGCGGCGGTCGTCGGCTACTTCCGCCACGAGTTGGTCGTGTACGTGCGCGAGGGCGTGCGCCTCGTCATCCATCGAGAACGTCCGGCGAGCCCCGAGGGACGGCTGGCGTGGCTGCTCGTTCTCTCGTCCATTCCCGCGGCGATCGCCGGCGCGCTGTTCGAGAAGACGATCGACAACCGGCTCGGCAAGCCGGCATTGATCGCAGTGTCGTTGATCGTCTTCGGTGTCCTGCTGGGCATCGCCGACCGGCGGTCTGGGACGCGGACCCTCGAGGATTACGACCGCGACGACGCGTTGAAGGTCGGTGCCGCGCAGATCTTGGCGCTGAACCCGGGTACGTCGCGGTCGGGGATCACGATGACCGCGGCGCGGTTCCTCGGCTTCACCCGCGACGCTGCAGCGCGCGCCAGCTTCCTCATGGCGATACCCGTCACCGCCGGCGCCGTCGCGTACAAGATGTTGAAGCTCGCCAAGGACGGCATCCCCGCCGGTCTCGGTACTCCGATGATCGTGGGAATCGTGACCGCCGCGATCTCCGGCTGGGCCGCCGTGTGGGGCACGCTTCGCCTGATCCGAGCCCACAGCTTCATGCCCTTCGTGATCTACCGCTGTGCCCTAGGAATCGCCGTCCTCGTGATCCTCGCCACTCCCTGGCGCTGACCCAATTCACGTAACCGCATGAACGTGCACTCGATTCATGTGGTCACGAGAACGTGTGTCCACACTGCGCGAATGCGGTACGGATCGTTGCGATCATCACGTGCGGCTCGCCGACGACCTGTGTGTAGGTGAACTGCAAAGGCAGGTATCCGTCGAGGACGAGTGCGTTCGCCCTCGCCGCGTCGACGTTCATTTGGGCGCCGGAGCGGTGCCAGCGGTAGCCAAGCGCCTCCACGACGATGGGAGTTCCCTCAAAGCGGAAGTCGACGCGAATCAGCTTGTCGCCTCGGCGTCCCAGCACAACCTGGGTCGATGGAACTGGAAGTGCGTTTGCATCGAGCAACCGCAGCACCTCTCGCTCCAACCAGCTCTGCCCGCCGCGGATGATCTCGGCTCCTTCGAGGACGGCGAGGATGTTCGTCGTTCCAACCCTGCCAGATGTTCGAAGTGTGTTGATCCGTCCGTGCAGGAAGTCCTCACTCGTCAGACCATCGCGTAGCGCGGAATCCACAGCGATGGTGAGTGCTCTCGAAGAGATCGTCGAAGCAATGTCGATGAGAGTTCTGGTCGCCGATAGCACGGGCAGTCCGAATCGAACGCTTCTATCGATCAACGCGATCTCGTTCGACGTGTGGATGACATGGCCGATACGACGGACGTTCCGGCCTCTCGGCGTCATGATGTGAAACGGAGGCCGAAGTTCGAAGCCATCGAGCGGCTGCAGCGCGCCGGAAGTCGCTCCGCTCACCCAGCACGGTTGGCCGATGTCGGCGACGAGGTCAACAAGCCGTTGACAGATGACGATGTGAACTGAGGCCGGAGAGCGACATTGGGTGCTCCTTTCGACAGCTTCTCGTGACCACATGAACCTGCACTCAGTTCATGCGCTGACGAGAATGCTTGATCGAGGTGTGGTCACGGGGGTGGCGGGGAGGGGGCGAGGGCGAGGACGACGGTGTTGGCGAGGAGGGCGGCGGCGACGGTCGGCGCGGAGGAGGTGGGAACCGCGACCATCAACCCGGATTCGGAGGTGTCGACGACGACTCCGGCGCAGATGAGTTGGCCGTCGGCGAACACCGCGACACGGTCACCGATCGAGAACTGGTCGGCGGCGGCGGGAGCGCCGAACGCGACCGAGCCGTCCGGTATCAGACCGGCGGTCCCAGATGCAGAGACGTCCGAACCCGTGATGATCTCACCGGCGGCGATGTGCTGGCGGGCAACCGTGCCGGAAACACTCGCAACAACAGC
>DASWRR010000106.1:0-9246 GCA_036403055.1 Ilumatobacteraceae bacterium
CTCCGTCGGGGTTGCAAATGGATCCCGCGTTCCGTGGATGAAGAGGCACGGAACGGTGATTCGAGGAAGGTGCTCCACGCGCAGCGCAGCGGGCTTGCCAGGCGGGTGCAGCGGGTAGCAGATCAAGACGAGGCCTCGTGCCGGCAACGGGTCGTCGACGTCGGCGGCGACCATCGAACACATCCGTCCGCCCATCGATCGGCCGCCGAGGACGAGCCCGTCGGCGACGAGTGGCGCGGCGGCATCACGCACCGCCTGCAGCAAGACGGGCGCGCGGTCGGGCGCCTTGCGACCGGCCTTGCGATAGGGGAAGTCGGCGCGCACGCATCGCATGGGAGCGACTGCCGCTTCGATCGCCAGAAGACTCGGATGAGTGCTCGACGAACCTGCGCCGGGAAAGAGCAAGAGGTTCACGCGAGCAAGATCCGACGCGCTTCGCCGAGACGTTCGATGTCGATGCCGGCGGTGTCCTCGTCGCCGCCGTAGTCCGGATGGACCTCGCGCAACCGCGACCGAAAGCGGGCCATCACTTCGTTCTTCGTCACGGTCGACGTCCCCATCGGAAACCCCAAGAACTCGAGCGCCCACGAGCGTGGATCGGCCATCGTTGCCAACGTCGAACCGGCTGCGCCCGCCAAGTTGGCGATGAACGCCGGACCGATCGCACCCGTCCAACGCATGGCCTTGTGCAACGACGGGTTCAATGCGCGACGCGCCTCGAGGGTGAGTCGCTCGACGGCATAGATCGCCCCGAGAACCTGCGCGAGCGGAGAGCCCTGTGGGTTGAGACTGAACCGAACGCTGTCGCCTTCGCCTTCCAGCCGATGAACGCTGACGGCAAGGCCGTGTCGATCCACTTGATAGCGGTGCAGCAGTCGCGGTTGCACGACGCGTTCGCCGCGGCTGACCTGATCGAGGAGTCGGTGAACGTCAGGGACGAGATCATCGTCGACATCGGGAAGATGCGCCGCAATGACAGCACCGAGCAGGAGCCCACCGAACCCCGGCGTCGGGTCGACGGGCAACACGAGATGTCCGAGCGCGACGCGCCGAGTGGGTGTCACTGGACGCGAATGCCAGACCTCGAGCTCGGCCAACAGCATGGGTCGCTCTAGACGTACGGTCGCAGCAAGTCGTGAAGCTCGGCGGCAACCGCTTGCGTCTCGACGACATCTGGTTCGTCGCCGTCGACGAGCGCGGCAGCGAGATCATCGGCGAGCTCACACATCCGCTGCCACAGACGCTTGTCGACGCCGTACGGCGGACGGTCCGGATCGGCAACATCCGTCGCACTCAACAACTGCTCGAGTCCGTCGGCGTCGAGTGGGTTGCGTTGCAATCGATCACCCGCGAGAAAGAACGTCGTCAGCGTCTCGAAGGGCAGACGATCTTCGTCGGCGTCGCCGTCGCGATCTTCCTGATCGTCGTCCTCGTCGCTCGGCAGCTCCACCCCTTCATCGTTCTCGACGTCATCGAGGATGGAGTCGACGAGCTGCTCGTGGTCGGTCGAGACGAGCAGCACATCTTCTTCCCACCGGAACGGAAGGCCGCGGGAAACGAGATGCGCCGTGATCAGATCACGCTCGGCCTGCTCCCACTCGGCGAGGTCGTACTCCGTCGAGGGCGCGTCGTCGGCCAGCGGGACCGGCTCTCGCTGGCCGTCGCCGCCATCGGTCGACGCGATCCCGAGACGCATCTCGACCTGGGCGACGATGTCGTCGGTGGCGTCCTCGGCGGACTCCGGCACGATCAGTTCGTTGCCATCCCACGCATGCGGAACCTCCGCGTCGGCGAGGGCGGCAGCCAGCTCAGCCATCTGCTCGAACGACCAGCTCGCGAGGTCGTAGTGCACGCGAGTCGCGTCGGGATCGTTCGGGTTCCAATCGTCGGTCACGGCACTTGACGCTATCCGGCGGAAACGTGCGTGCCCAGAAAGGCGGCCATCCGCCGGTATTCGTCGAGCTGGTTCTCGGGTCGCCGAAACCCGTGGCCCTCACCTGCGTAGACGACGAAATCGACCGCGACACCGGCGTCCACGCACCGCTCGACGAACACCGCGCTCTGCTCCACGGGGACCACCGGATCGCTGTCGCCGTGCATCACGAGGAGCGGCGTGCCCACCAACCGATCGACGAAGTTCATCGGCGACCGTTCGGTGTACAGCGCAGCCGCATCCGGCAACCGGCCGACGAGGGAATCGGTGTAGTGCGCCTCGAACCGATGACTGTGCTCGGCAAGATCGAAGAGGTCCGTCACCGGATACGCGACGATCGCGGCGGCCACCAGATCGGGCCGCGCCGCGACGACTCCGAGGGCAGTGAAACCTCCGGCCGAAGAACCGACGATCGCCGTCCGCGCCGCCGTGCCCCACCCTCGGGATTGCGCGTCGACGATCGCGTCGACGGTGTCGCTGACGTCGAGCTCACCCCACCTACCGCGCAGCGATTGTTGATAGTCGCGGCCATGTCCGGTGGAGCCGCGGTGATCGGGCAACAGCACGTTCCAACCTGCAGCCCGCCAGTATGCGATCCGCGGCATGAACGTGACCCGCCACTGATCCGTCGGACCGCCGTGCAGCCAGCAGATCAGTCGATCGGTCGCCCTGTCGGCGCGGTAGAGGCGAGCGTGAACGGTCTCGCCATCCGATGCGAGGACGTCGACGATGTCGGGCTCGGCGAGCGAGAGATCCTCCCAACCGCTGAGTGGCCCGACCGCGATGACCTGCCGTGCCCACGTGGTGTCGTTGTACACCACGGCCTCCGTCGGTGTGCGCGCACCGGACCGCAACGCGCCGATGCGCCCGCCGTGCCACGACAGTTGACCGTGCACGCCGCGGGCGACCGTCTGCACCTCTCCCGTCGCGACGTGCACGACGCACAACCGACCGAATCCACCTTCGTTGCGCGCGAACGCGACGCGCTTCGCGTCGGGCGACACCGCGTACGAGCGCTGTCCCATCCCCCACGTCGGATCGCCGTGCTCGTACGGCTCGTCGACCAACGGCGCATCGCCGAGCCACACGTTGAGCCAACCGTGGTCGTCACGCAGACAGATCACCGTGCCGTCCGGCATGAAGCGGATCTGTTGAACGGACCCGGACCCGCGTTGGTCGACGACACTGTCGTGACCGAGCACGACGTGTTGGATGCGGGACGCATCCCAGGCCATGTCGGGAACGTTCCACGCGTGCCACGCGACGCCGTGAGAATCGGGCGTCGTGTACGGATCGAACACGAAGTCCGCGGTTCCATCGTCGAGTCGCTCAGTCACCGCGTCGTCGAGCCGGCACGACCACACCTCGGCCTCGTCGAGCACGTAGACGACTCGCGTCCCGTCGGCGCAGACAATCGGCGCGGCCGCGCTGCGACCGGGCCCGTGGCTCGTCAACTGTCGAACGCTTCCGGTCGGAACCGGTTGCATCCACAACTCACCATCGACCGCGACGTACACGACTGCACGTGCGTTCGGATGCCAACACCAGCAACCTCCGCCAAAGCCTCGCCCAGCACGCGGGGCTGGCAACGCGGTGAGTTGGCGAACCGGTGATCCGTCGAGCGTGTCGATCATCAACGCTGCTGATCCAGCGGTTGCCATCGCGTACACGATGCAGCGCCCGTCGGGGCTCAGCCGCGGCTCGGTGATGTCGCGCGAAACGATGCACCGCTCGACGGGGATCGACATGCGCAGACTGTATCCGCGTTAAATCGTTGGACACCGCCCGCACGTCTATGACAGTCTCCTCGCACCCGAGACCGAAGGAGGTGCCCAATGTCGAGAACCACTACTGCCGTCCTCACGAACGTTGCCGCGCACCTCGCCGGCTTCGGTCGCAGCGCGGCCTGACGACCGCTTCACCGCGAGTCACGGGCTCGGTCCGCTGCACGCACACACCCATCCCCTTCCGCGCCAACGCGCGCCTTCTCACACACCCAACATCCAAGGAGCACTCCCATGTGGTCAACACACCCATACATCGCCCAGCAACTGATCCGCGACCGGCAAGACCGGCTTCGTCAGGTCAGCCAGCAGACGCATCTGCGCCAAGAGGCCAGACGCATCAGGCGACATCAACGCACACAGACTTAATTGGTCAAGCCATGGCCCGCCCACCAGAACCGAGAGTACGGTGGACGGGCAATGGCCTCAGCACAGCAGTCCCCACAACAGCCGGACCGCAACCTCGCGCTCGAGCTCGTCAGAGTCACCGAATCCGCGGCGCTGTCCGCCTCCCGATGGGTCGGTCGCGGCGACAAGAACGGCGCTGACAAGGCCGCCGTCGATGCGATGCGGACGGTGCTCTCCACTGTCCCGATGGATGGCATCGTCGTCATCGGAGAAGGTGAGAAGGACGCCGCGCCGATGCTCTTCAACGGAGAGCACGTGGGTGATGGCACGCTGCCGCTCACCGATGTGGCTGTCGACCCGATCGACGGCACGACGCTGACCGCATACGGCCGCGCCAACGCGATTGCAGTGATCGCCGTCAGCGAACGTGGCACGATGTTCGACCCCGGCCCGTGCGTGTACATGCACAAGATCGCGGTCGGTGCAGAAGCGGCAGGCTCGATCGACATCACCGCAACGCCGACGCAGAACCTGCGATGGATCGCGAAGGCCAAGGGTGAATCGGTTCGCGACCTCACCGTCGTGATCCTCGACCGCGAGCGACACACCAGTCTCATCGCCGAAGTTCGCGCCAGCGGCGCTCGCGTCAAGCTGATCACCGACGGCGACATCTTCGGCGCGATCGCCACCGGCTGGCCCGACGCGGGTGTCGATGTGTTGCTCGGCACCGGCGGTACCCCGGAAGGCGTCACCGCGGCGGCGGCCTTGAAGTGCATGGGTGGCGAGATACAGGGTTTGCTCGCGCCGCGCGACGAGGCGGAGCGACAAGAGGCGATCGACCTCGGATACGACCTCTCCGCGGTCCTCACGACCGATGACCTGGTCAGGGGCAACAACTGCTTCTTCGCCGCCACCGGTATCACCGATGGTGAACTGCTGCGCGGTGTGCGGTACGAGCGCAGCGGGGCGCGCACGCAGAGCCTCGTGATGCGATCGAAGAGTGGAACCGTGCGCATGATCGACGCCCGGCACCGCATCGACAAGCTGTCGTCCTTCGCCGTCGTCGACTACGCCTAGGCGTTCGACCGGCCGGTTCAGCCTCGTCGAACGAGGCTCGCCACGCGACGAGTGAGCCCACGTGGCGCGATGCTCGACGCGGTGACCATCGACTTGTAGAACGCACCGGGGATCGAGAGCGCCCGGCCCTTGGCGACGTCGTGCAGACCCGCTGCGGCCACCTCCTCGGCGGTCAACCAGGCGAACGACGGATAGTCACCGGTGTACGAATCACTTCCGCTGCTGCTCTGAAACTCCGTCCGCGTCAGACCAGGGCACAGTGCAGTGACGTGCACGCCGGTGCCGCGCATCTCCTCGTGAAGGCTCTCCGTCAACGACGTCACGTATGCCTTCGTCGCCGCGTACACCGCGAGCTTCGGTGCCGGCTGAAAGCTCGCGACACTGCTGACGTTCAGCAGGTAGCCGTTGCGTCGCGGCACCATTGCGCCGAGTGCAGCACGACTGATCGCCGTCAGCGCCGACACGTTCAGCGCGATCTCACGGCCGAGGCGCTCGGCGTCGAGCGTGTGGAACTCCCCCGACGTCCCGAAGCCGGCGTTGTTGACGACGAGGTCGATGGGGCGCTCGGGATCGGTGACCCGGCGCACGACGATCTGCACTCCTTCAGGCGTCGTCAGGTCCGCGACCGCGACATCGACGCCGTCGTAGCGACTCGCCAGTTCCTTCAGGCGATCGACGCGCCGGGCGACGACGACCTGAGGGATTCCGGCCTCCCCGAGCAACCGCACCATCGCTTCGCCGATCCCACTCGAGGCGCCGGTGATGAGCGCTGACGTGAACGGGTACGAAGATGCCATCCACCGAGGCTACGCCAGTACGCGAGACCCGGGTCAGTGGGTGGGGGTGTTGAGGCCGCCGGATGCGTTGAGGCGAGCGTGGGCCCGACTGAGCGCGGCGGCGGCATCGGGGTCGTTCTCGGCGCGTAGCGCGGCCTCGGCCCGTTCGGCGGCGGCCATCGCCCGGCCGCGGTCGATCTGGTCGCCGAGCTCGGCGATGTCGCTGAGGATGCTGACCTTGTTGTTGCCGACCTGCACGAAACCGCCGTGCACCGCCACGTCGAGCTGAGTGCCGTCTGCCAACGTGATCCGCGTGTGGTTCTCCGTGAGCGCGCCGAGAAATGGGGCGTGACCGGGCAGGAACGCGATCTCGCCGCCGCCGAGGGTGCGCGTGATCACCTGCGTGGCCTCGCCCGAGAAGACGACCTTCTCGGGCGACACCAACTCGACCTGCATCGTTGCCATCGGTGACTAGGCCACCTGTTCGGCGAGCGTCTTCGCCTTGGCGAGCACCTGCTCGACGCCACCGACATTGAGGAACGCCTGCTCGGGCACCTCGTCCATGTCGCCGCGCAAGATCGCCTCGAAGCTCTCGACCGTCTCTTCGACTTCGACGAACTCGCCTTCGATGCCGGTGAAGACCTTGGCGACGTAGAACGGCTGCGAGAGGAAGCGCTGGATCTTGCGGGCCCTCGACACCGTCAACCGATCCTCCTCCGACAGTTCGTCGAGCCCGAGGATCGCGATGATGTCCTGCAGTTCCTTGTAGCGCTGCAGGTTCTCCTGCACGCCGCGAGCCACGAGGTAGTGCCGGTCGCCGACGACGTCGGGCTGCAAGATCGTGGACGTGGAGGCGAGCGGATCGACGGCGGGATAGATGCCGAGCGCCGCGACCTGGCGGCTCAACTCGGTGGTCGCGTCGAGGTGGGTGAAGGTCGTGAACGGAGCCGGGTCGGTGTAGTCGTCGGCGGGGACGTAGACGGCCTGCAACGAGGTGATCGAACGGCCTCGCGTCGACGTGATGCGCTCCTGCAACTGACCCATCTCGTCGGCGAGGGTCGGTTGGTACCCCACGGCGGACGGCATGCGGCCGAGCAACGTCGAGACCTCCGAGCCGGCCTGCACGAAACGGAAGATGTTGTCGACGAACAACAGCACGTCCTGGTTCTGCACGTCTCGGAAGTACTCCGCCATCGTCAGCGCGGACAACGCAACGCGCAGGCGCACGCCGGGCGGCTCGTCCATCTGTCCGAAGACCAACGCGGCCTTCTCGAACACGCCGGACTCTTCCATCTCGATGCGGAGGTCGGTTCCCTCACGGGTTCGCTCGCCGACACCGGCGAACACCGACACGCCACCGTGCTTCGACGCCACACGGTTGATCATCTCGGTGATCAACACCGTCTTGCCGACGCCGGCACCACCGAACAGGCCGATCTTGCCACCCGACAGGTACGGCGTCAGCAGATCGATGACCTTGATGCCTGTCGTGAACATGCGTCGTGATGGTTCCAGCGCGTCGAACAACGGCGCGTCTCGGTGGATGTCCCAACGCTCCATGTCCGCGTAGTTGGCCGGGTCGTCGTCGAGCACGTCGCCCCACACGTTCCACACGTGACCGAGTGTGCGATCGCCGACCGGTACCTGGATGCCGTGGCCGAGATTGCGGACCGGCGTTCCTCGTGTGAGGCCGTCGGTCGGCTTCATGCAGATCGCTCGGACGCGACTGTCGCCGAGCTGTTGGGCGACCTCGGCCAGCACCATGACCGGCTTGCCGTCGACCTGGACGGTGAACTCGAGCGCGGTGTTGAGCTTGGGAAGCGTTCCGCGAGGGAACTCGACGTCGACGACGGGGCCGGCGATGCCGACCACGCGTCCATCGGTGAACTCGGTCTCGGTGGCTGTGGGTGAGTCGTTGGTCATCGTCATGACATGTGCTCTCTCATTGTCGAAGTGCGGTGAGTATCGAAGGGGTGTCGGGTGAACCGTCGTGGAGCACCTCGAAGTCGATGACGAGGCCATGGTCGCCACCAGCGAGTGCCTCCGCACCGCTGACGATCTCCATGATCTCGGTCGTGATCGAATCCTGGCGAGCGCGGTTCATGATGCGGCTCAAGTTCTTGATCAGCTCGTCGGCGTTGTCGGTCGCGCTCTTCATCGCGCGCTGGCGGAACGCGTGCTCGCTCGCCGCGGCGTTCAGCAACGCCGCGTAGATGCGGGCCTCGATGTACTTCGGGAGCAACGAGTCGAGGATCGTCGTCGGGTCCGGCTCGTACTCGAAGTCGGCCGCGGGACCGTCCGCGTCGCCGGCACCCGCTTGCCCGCGATCACCGGCGGCAACGGTGTCGCGTTCCAGTGGGATGAGAGGACGTTGGACGACCTCTTGAGTGCCGGCCGAGATGAATCGGGTGTAGACCAGCTCGATCCGATCGACCTCGCCATTGACGAACAACTCGACGACGTGCTGGCCGATCTCCTTCGCGTTCGCGTAGCTCGGCGCATCGCTGAACCCGGCGAACCGGGCCTTGATCTTGTAGCCGCGGAACCGGAAGTAGCTCTCCGCCTTGCGACCCACGGCGATCACGGAGTAGTCGCGGCCTTGCAGGACGTCGGCCTTGATCTCGCCTTCGGCGGCGCGCTGCACGCCCGCGTTGTAGCCACCGCACAGACCGCGGTCGGCGGTGATGACGACGTAGGCGACGTTGCCGACGGTCTCACGACCGGCGAGCAACGGCGACGACGTCGATCCGCCGGCTGCGGCGAGATCCTTGACGACCTCGGTGATCTGATCGCTGTACGGCACGGCCGCGGCCACGCGTTGCTGCGCTTTGACGATCCGTGACGCGGCGATCAGTTCCATGGCGCGCGTGATCTTCTTCGTTGCCTGGACGGTACGAATCCGCCCTCGAAGAATGCGCTCCTGACCTCCAGCCATCGCTTATTCCGTCGCCAGCGTCTTGTTGCTCTCCGCCACGCCGAGCGCGGCGGCGTCGGTTGCGGTCGGATCGGCGATGCGTGCCGCTTCTGCGGTCGCGGCGACGAAGCGCTCCTTGAACTCGACGATGACATCGGCGAGCTCGGCCGGTACGTCGGCCTTCGGGTCACTACGCATCCCCGAGAGCAGCGCGCCCTGCGTCGTGCGCATGTAGTCCAGCAACTCGGCCTCGAAGCGACGCACATCGACGACCGGCAGGCTGTCGAGATAGCCCTTGGTGCCGGCAAACACGACGACGACTTGTTCTTCCACCGGCATCGGGCTGTTCTGTGGTTGCTTCAACAACTCGACGAGGCGGTAGCCGCGCTCGAGCTGTGCCTTCGAGATCGCGTC
>DASWRR010000107.1:0-7267 GCA_036403055.1 Ilumatobacteraceae bacterium
CCGGGTCTTCGATCCTGACGACGACAGCGACTACGCGGTCACATTGGTGAGCAAGCGGGAGCTCGGCCCGCGATCGCGGATGGCGACGATCGGTCCATTGCGACTTGCCATCGCCGACATCGATGTCGGTGGCATTGCCACGCTGGTGACGGGTCTGAACCCGATGGCAACGGTCGACCCTGGCGGCCACGAGACGTGGAAGGAGCAGATCGAAGCGCTGAAGGAGCTCGTGCCGACGATGAGCGGTCCGCTCGTGATAGCGGGTGATCTCAACACGACCCGCTACCGGCCCGAGTTCGAGGAGTTGCTCGACCTCGGTCTCCACGATGCCATCGATGCATTGGGGAAAGGCCTGAACCCCTCGTTCAAGCTCGGCGCAGATGGTGTGCTCGCGACGGTCGGAGCGGTCGCCCGGCTGGATCACGCACTGGTGAACGACGGCGTGTTCCCGCTCGCTGTCGACAACCTCGAGCCGTGCGGGAGCGATCACCTGCCGTTCAAGTTGCGAGCGGCAGTTCGAGCGACACCGCGCCAACTTCAGCACGAGAGATCCGGCCGGCCGTCGACGACGAATGATGCACATGAACACCCGGCGCCGTGACGTCAACCAGACCGTCGCCAAGGTCTTCGGCGCGACGTTGATCGCGACTGGCGTCGCCGGCTTCGTGATCCCGGCGAAGAAGGCGATGACCAGCGGAGCGCCGGCGTACAACACCTTTCATATCGTGTTCGGGATGATCGGGCTCGCTGCGTCGCGCAATCCGCGCAGGGCGAGGTCGTTCAACGTCGGGTTCGGCGCGATCGACCTGTACCAAGCGGTCGCCAGCCGACGAAGTTGGTTCCCCCAACGGATGTTCCGTTGGAAGCCGGCCGACGACGTTCTGCACATCGTGATCGGCGCGGGACTCGTCGGCGCGGGACTTGTCCGTCACGGTCGCCCGCCAGTCAAAGGAGACGTTCGATGATCGCCCAAAACGACCTCACCGACATCAGCGGACGAGATCTCGACAAGCTGTTCGCCGACGCGCCGCCCGGCGATGTGCCGAGCGGAAAAGGTCGCGGCCAGGCCTTGATGGCGACCGGCACGATGGCGGGCCCGGCGCTCACCGCGCTCGTGCGAATCCTCGCGTGGCACGGCAAGGACTTCGACGATCCGACGCACACCTTGCGCAACCTGATCACGCCGTTGTCCATTCGAGCGATCAGTGCCGATGTGTACATCGACGCGAGCTGGTTCGACGGTCGTCCGTGCATCGTTCTCGACTACTCGAAGACGTCACGCGTTGCCGGCTTCGTCCGTGACGAGATTCGACAGATCGCGCCGCGGCTCTATCTCGGGCTCGTCTACGTGGGGTCGCGTCGGGCTCCGATTCGCTTCTCGCTCGAGTTCGCCGAGCAGTAGCCCGGGGAGGCGCGTCCGAGGCAGGCGCGCCCGGACGCGATCGGCCAAGCTGTCGCGATGGCAAGCCTCGGTTCGATGTTCGGCGCAAGTGATACGGCCACGTTTCTCGGTCTGCCGAGCGCGACGACCGATGACCTGGCGGGAGCCGATGTGGTCGTGATCGGTGCGCCGTGCGCCACGCCGTATTCCTCCGTCGGTCCGTATTGCAAGGCCGCGCCGGCTGCGATCCGGGCGACGTCGGGCGCGTACTCAGGGATTCGTCATCACCACAACTTCGATCTCGACGGGCCGATGCTCGTCGACGGTACGACCGCCGTCGACCTCGGCGACGTGCCCTGGGACGGCACCGCACACGAGGCGAATCGCGCCGCAATTCGCCACACCTGCGAAGCGGTGCTCGAGGCCGGAGCGATTCCCGTGGTGTTGGGAGGCGACGATTCGATACCGATCCCGGTGCTCGCTGCCTACGCCGGACGCGGGCCCGTGACCGTCGTGCAGATCGATGCGCACATCGACTGGCGCGACGAGGTGCAAGGCGAACGCTGGGGGCTCTCGTCGACGATGCGCCGGGCATCGGAGATGAGCCACATCGGTGGCATGGTTCAGGTCGGTCGTCGAGGCGTCGGCTCGGCCAGGCCTGCCGACCTCTCGGCAGCCGAAGCGCGCGGCGTTCAATTCTTCAGCGCCCATGATGTGCATCGCCACGGCATCGGCGAGATCGTCGATCGGATACCGCTCGGCGGTGAGGTCTTCATCACCGTCGACGTCGACGGTCTGGATCCATCGCTCGTTCCGGGAGTGATCGGTCCTGAGCCTGGCGGCCTCACGTACTTTCACGTCATCGACATCATCGACGGTGTCGCCGGTCGGGCGAGGATCGTCGGGTTCGATGTGGTCGAGTTCGTACCCGAGCGCGACGTCAACGGCATCGGCGCACTCACCACCTTTCGGCTCGCCGCGCACGCGATCGGAAGGATCTCACGTCAGCGTGCCAACGCTGCTGCAACCGCATGACCGACGTTCAACGAATCCACGCCGTTGCGCATCGGGATGCGGACGTTCATGCACCGAGCGAGCGTTTGTTGCGATAGGCCGGGGCCCTCCGAGCCGACCACCAAGGCCCATCGCGCCGGCGGTGTGAGCGTGAAGATGTCCGTCGCGTCGACGGACGGTGTCAGGGCCCAGATGCCGAAGCCGTGGGCCTCGATGCGATCGAAGGTGTCCGGCCACGACTCACATCGCACGATCGGGAGACGCAGCAGCTCTCCCATCGAGACCCGAACGCTGCGCCGGTAGAAGGGGTCGGCGCATGTCGGGTCGAGCACCAATGCGTCGGCACCGAGTCCGCTCGCTGTGCGCGCGATCGCACCGAGGTTCTCGTGGTCGTTGATCCCCTCCAGCATCACGAGGCGTCGACCACCGGTGAGCACGCTGTCGAGCGTTGGTGACGGCAGTCGCGTTGCCGACGCAATCGCGCCGCGATGCAGGTTGACGCCTGCAACTTCCGACATCGCGTCGGACGAGATCAAGTAGACATCGACCGTGTCCGGGATGCACCGTCCAGCGCCGACGAGCCGCGCGTTCGTTGCGGGCGTCAACAGGATCGAGCGGACCGGATACGCCGAGGCCAGCAGGCGCTCGATGGCGGTGAGGCCTTCGACGATGAAGTACGCATCGCTCTCCTTGCCGCGCTCCTTCACGCCGCGGAACTCCGCGAGCCGTGGGTCGAGCAGGTCGTCGATCTCGATCACCACGGCCGGAACTGTACGCCCGCGACTTGCGAACGTGCGTTCGCTTCGCGATGATGAGGTTCATGGACCAACTTGCCGACCCAGAGCTCATCTGGCAGCAGTGTCTGTTCGCGTTCGACGAGCCGTCAGCCGACGAGTCGTTCGGAAACGTTGTACGGACGTGGCTCGATGGCGAATCGTGGATCGATCACGCGCCCAACTGGCTGCACGGCGCCGACCGCATCTTCGGCGAACTGATCGCGATCCTTCCCTGGCAGCAACGCGAGGTGACGATGTACGACCGCCGGCTGCCGGAACCACGACTGACTGCCTGGTGCGATGCCAACAACCCAGGTCTCGAGCGTGTGCCGGTCCTTACGCAGGCTCGACTCTCGCTGAGCCGGCACTACTCGCGGCCGTTCGATTCCATCGGTTTCAACCTCTATCGCGACGGCCATGACTCGGTCGCGTGGCACTCGGATCGCGAGCGTTACCGGCTCGAGAACCCGACGGTCGCGATCGTCAGCACCGGCCAACCACGGTCGTTCCACGTGCGCCGGCGCGGCGGCGGGCCCTCGCGGTCGTGGCCGCTCGGTCATGGCGACCTCTTCGTGATGGGTGGTGCGTGCCAGCACGATTGGGAGCATTGCGTCCCGAAAGTTGCCGCTGCCGGACCGCGGTTGTCGATCATGTTCCGCCACAACCTCGCCGACGGAGAGATGCGAGACTGAACAGGTGAGCGACTCCCGGTATCAGTTCGTCCCCAGTTCGACCGAACAGCCAACGATCGTCGGAGGTGAAGGGTGCTGGCTGATCTGCGCGGACGGTCGCCGTATCCTCGACGGCGCAGCAGGAGCGATCGTCGGCAACATCGGGTGGGGAAGGGCAGAAGTCGCCGACGCCACGAGGGCGGCAATGGCCAACGGCGCGTACTCGGTGCCGATCTGGCCGAGCGAGCAGCGCCTGGCATTGCGCGATCGCCTGGTCGAGCGCTGGCTGCCACAAGGTTTCACCCAGGTCTTCTTCACGAGCGGTGGCAGCGAGAGCACCGACTCGTCGCTGCGGCTGGCACGCAGCTATCAGTTGGCCAAGGGCCGTCCCGAGCGGTGGAAGGTGGTCGGCCGCCATCCGAGCTACCACGGAATGACGCTCGGCACGATCGCGGTGGCAAGTCACAACACGCGCCAAGCCGGCTTCGAGCCCTTGTTGCTGCCGTTCCCGAAGGTGCCGTGGAACGATCCTGAGGCGGTGGTCGAGATCATCGAACGCGAAGGCCCCGAGACGATCGCCGGCTTCATCGCCGAACCGATCACCGGTGCGGCCGGTGCGTGTCTGACGGCGAGTGACGACTACTGGCGGGCTGTGACCGAGATCTGCCATCGCCACGACATCTTGCTGATCACGGACGAGGTGATGTGCGGATATGGGCGCACGGGACTGAACTTCGGGTTCCAGCACTTCCCGTTCGAGCCGGACGTCATCGTCGGCGGAAAGGGACTCGGTGGCGGGTACGTCCCGATGGGGGCGGTTGCTGCGCGGACCGAGGTCGGCGAGGTGCTGACGGAGTCCGGGTTCATGTACTTCACGTTCACCGGCAACGACGCGGCATGCGCGGCGAGTGTCGCGGTGCTCGACATCATGGAGCGCGAGGGCCTGGTCGATCGTGCCGCGAAGATGGGGGCGGTCCTCGGCGACCGCCTGCACGCCGAGCTCGACGATCATCCCGCTGTCATCGAGGTGCGCGGCCGCGGCATGTTCTACGGCATCGAGCTCAACATCCCGCAGCAGAAGGTCGTCGCCGAGGCGTTGTCGCGCGACGTGTGGATCTATCCGGCGGGGTCGGGCCCGGTTCCGAGTGCTGTGATGGTCGCGCCCCCGTTCGTGATCAACGACGACGAGCTCGATCAGGTTGTCACCACGTTGAAGGACTCGCTCGACGCCGTCATGGCGACGTGAGGCGCGTCGTCGCGCTGAGCCTCGTTCTGCTCGGCGTCTTCACGGCGTGCAGCGACGACACACCGTCATCCGCGCCGCAGTCGACGTCGGGTGCAGTTGCCCAGTCGACCGCGCCGCAGTCGTCGGTCCCACCGACGGTTGCTGCGACAGTGCCGCCGCCGACGGCAGCGCCGGCCACGACCAGTCCGACGCCCGCCGGCTGGGAACGCGTCGACGCGCCGAGCCAGTGCGTGTGTGCCGACGGCAGTCCGTACAGCTACTGGGTACATCAAGGTGATCCGACCAAGGTCGTGTTCTTCCTACAGGGCGGCGGGGCGTGCTTCGACGCGACGACGTGTGCGTTCGGCAGTGGTGCATACAAGACGACGGTCGTGCCGGGTGACGACCCGGCCACGCACGCCACGGGCATCTTCGACCTGACGGACTCGCGCAATCCGTTGGCCGGGTACTCGTTCGTGTTCGCGCCGTACTGCACCGGTGACGCCCACATCGGCGACGCCACCCATCAGTACGGCCCACAGCTGACGGTTCAACACAAGGGATCTGTCGACGCATCGACGGCGCTCGGCGACCTCGCGGCGCGGTTTCCCGACGCGACGCAGGTCGTGGTCGCCGGCGAGAGCGCCGGCTCGATTCCGGCGCCTTTGTATGCGGGCTTGGCGCACGACCTCCTGCCGAACGCAGCGATCACGGTCATCGCTGATGGTTCGGGGGCGTATCCCGACGTGCCCGCGGTGAACGCGACCATCGGCGCGCTCTGGGGCACCGAGGCAGCGATACCGCCGTGGCCCGAGAACGCCGGGCTGACCGCGGCCACCTGGAGCGTTCCAGGTCTGTTCGTGCAGGCGCACAAGCACGATCCCGACATCATCTTCGGTCGCCATGACTACGCGTTCGATCGCGTGCAGACGTTCTTCGGCGCGCTCGCCGGATTTGCGCCCGACGATCTCGTGACGCTCATCGACAAGAACGAGACCCAGATCGAGCAGGCCGGCGTTGATCTCCACAGTTACATCGCGCCCGGGGAGACGCACACCGTGATCGGCAGCCCGCAGTTCTACACCGAGACGGTCGAGGGCGTGCCGCTGGTCGAGTGGGTCAGCGATCTCATCCGCCGAAAACCTGATCCGGACGTGCACTGCGTCGAGTGCCACTAGGCGTCAGAGGTCGTACACCTCGGGGTGTTCCAGCGGATAGTTGAGCCACGAGATCATCTGGCTCAGTTGCCGGAAGGCCGCGAGTCGGGCGTCATCGGAACCCTCCGACTCGGCGGCCGTACAAACCGCGAGCAGTCGTCGAGACATCGTCGGGCCGAGCTCGAGCAGACCTGAAGCGCCTTCGCTGGCCCAGCGGGCGAGGACGTAGTGGACGATCGCACCGACCGGCACGTCGATCGATTGCGAAAGACCGCGAACCGTCCGCAACGGATCGACGTGCGCGTACAGGGCGATGTCAGCCTTGAGGTTGGCGTCCTTGTCGTCGTCGGTCCATGGCCCGCGCCAGCCTTCGAGGGTGATCGTCTCGCTCATCGCGGCGATCGTAGGCGGGTGCGCGAAGCTCAGCGACATGGATCGCATCGTGGTCGTCGGCGCATCGCTGGCGGGTTTGTGGGCCTGCGAGTCGTTGCGCAGCACGGGCTACTCGGGGGCGATCACGCTGGTCGGAGCGGAACGGCATCACCCGTACGACCGACCTCCGTTGAGCAAGGCGCTCCTGAAGGGAGAGCTCGAGCCGGAACGCATCCAACTGCGCAAGGCCGATGACCTGGCGAGCCTGGACCTCGATCTCCGGCTCGGAGCGACGGCCGTCGCGCTCGATGCCGCGAACCGCACAGTGACGCTCCATTCGGGCGAACGGCTTGCAGGCGACGGCGTGATCGTCGCAACCGGCAGCACGCCACGCCCGCTTCCGAACCAGCCGGACATCGACGGCGTCATGATGTTGCGCACGCTGGACGACTCACTCGCGTTGCGACGTCGTCTCGAGGCTCGCCCGCGTGTCGTCGTGATCGGTGCCGGCTTCATCGGTCTCGAGGTTGCTGCCAGCGCGGCGCAGACAGGGTGTGAGGTCACGGTGCTCGAGGGCGCGCCGGCTCCGTTGATGCGCGGGCTCGGACCGGAGATGGGTGAGATCGTCTCGAGGGTCCACGCTCGCAACGGCGTCCGCATCGAATGCGGTG
>DASWRR010000108.1:0-3138 GCA_036403055.1 Ilumatobacteraceae bacterium
CGACGCTCAACATCATCGGCGCCAGACCGGCGATGGGCAAGACCAGTCTCGGTCTCGGCATCGCGGCATACGTGGCGCAGACAGCGCGACGACCCGTTCTCATCTTCTCGCTCGAGATGGGCCACACAGAACTGACCCAGCGGATCCTGTCGAGCGAAGCGGAGGTCGACTCGCAGAAGTTGCGGACAGGCCGGCTGGTCGAGGCCGATTGGACGAAGATCGGCAAGGCCATCAATCGTCTCGACGTCCCGCTGTACCTCGACGACAACCCGCGCGTCACCGTCATGGAGATCCGGGCGAAGGCTCGCCGGATGAAAGCCCGCCAGGGCGGGTTGGCGCTGATCGTGATCGACTACTTGCAACTGATGAGCGGCGGCAGCTCGGCAGAGAACCGGCAACTCGAAGTCAGCGAGATCAGCCGCGGTTTGAAGATCCTTGCCCGCGAGTTGGAGGTGCCGATCATCGCGCTCAGCCAGCTGAGCCGAAACCTCGAGACTCGCGGGGACAAGCGCCCGATGCTGTCGGACCTCCGCGAGTCCGGCAGCCTCGAGCAGGACGCGGACGTCGTGATGTTCCTCTACCGCGACGAGGTGTACAACAAGGAATCGTCCGACAAGGCAATGGCCGAGGTCATCATCGCCAAGCACCGCTCCGGTCCGACGGGAACGGTGCGGCTGGTGTTCCGCGGCCAGTTCACCAAGTTCGGCAACGCCGCCCGCGGTGTCTGACCGCGCGGTGCCGCGTCGCGACGATGGAACTGTCGTTCTTCACGTGACAGGACCCGGTGGGAGCAGCTGCGGTGTGTCGTAGACGTCCGCGAACAGGTCGCCGTGCGTGTGAACGCGCGCCGGCACGTCGCACCACTTGAAACGCAACGCGCCGGCGTCGCGTGCGCTCGCCGCGGATTCGATCTCGTCCCACGTGACGGGCGCGGCGACGGTCGGCACCGGCAGTCCGCGCAGCGAGTACGGCGCGATCGCCGACTTCCACGGATCGTTCTGACTCCAATCGATGAACACCTTGCCGGGTCGTCTCGCGCGGGTCATTGTCGTCAGAACGAGGTCCGGCATCTTCTCGGCGAGGTGCTCGGCGACGGCGCGGGCGAACAGCTTCGTCGCCGGAAACCCGACGCTGCGATCGACCGGTACGTGCACATGCAGACCCTTGCCGCCGGACACCTTGACCCACGAGCGAAGACCGAGGGCATCGAGCACGTCGCGCAGCACCAATGCGACATCGCAACACGTCGTCAAGTCCGCCGGCGCGCCCGGGTCGAGATCGAACAACGCACACCATGGTCGGTCGAAGTCGTCGGCGAACCCGAGGTAGGGATGGAGCTCGATCGCGCTGATGTTGGCGGCCCACACGAGCGATGCCGTGTCGTCGAGCACGATGACATCGAAGACCTTGCCCGCCTTCGGAGTTCTCAGCGTGACGGTCCGAACCCATGGCGGATGCGCTGGCGCTCGCGTCTGGAAGAAGTGCGGGCCGTGGATGCCCTCTGGGAAGCGATGCAGTGTCAATGGATGGTTTCTCACGTGTCGCACGAGCACATCGGAGGTCTCGGCGACGTAGCGAACGAGGTCGAGCTTCGTCAGTCCGATGTCGGGCCACAACACGCGGTCGGTGCTCGACAGCTCGACGACTCGACCATCGACAGCGACGTTCATTGGGAGCCGATGAGTTGGGCGGTCGTGCAACTGTGCGGATCGCGATCCGGCCGCCATCGATGGAAACGCGCCGGATGGCGAAAGCGGATGCCATCGAGTTGGTCGTAGCCGACCTCGACGACCAAGCACGGCGCAACAGGGACCCAGTCGAGTGTCATGTCGGGCGTCCACCTTCCGGCGGCGCCCGGCAGCCTTCCCATCGGGCCACCTTCGAGTGCGAATCCGTGCCGCCATGGATGGCCGGAGAGGGCGACGACGTGCGGGCCGAGGTCGGCGAGCAACGACTGTCGGCGGGCGCGGTCGAAGGAGCCGGCAACACCGACGTGGCGAAGCGTGTCGTCGACGTACAACCCGAGCAGCAACGACGACACGTCGTGCTGCGCCGCTGAAAGGCGGAACCCCGCGACCACACAATCGGCAGTGTGCTCGAGCTTCACCTTCGACATCACGCGCTTGCCCGGAACGTAGGGCGACATCGCCTGCTTCGCCATGACGCCGTCGACGCCACCGGGCGGCGGGGAGTGGAGCCACTCGAGCGCGAGCCGACGGTCGCGCGTCGCCGGCGTCACGAACAGCGGAGGGCCCGCCGCAGCGAGGAGCTGTTCGAGCTCTGCTCTGCGATCGCAGAACGGGCTGTTCATCAGGTCGCGGTCGTCGACTCGGACGACATCGAACGCCATGAACGATGCCGGCGTCTCGCGCGACAGCCGCGCGACGCGCGAAGGCGACGGGTGGATGCGCGCCATCAGCGACGCGAAGTCGACGCGATCCGCGTTCCTCGCGATGATCTCGCCGTCGATGACGAATCGTTCGACGGGAAGCTGGTGGAGCGCAGAGGTGAGCTCAGGAAAGTATCGCCCGAGCGGACGACCAGTCCGGCTGAACATCTCGATGTCGCCGTTCACCCGTTGAGTGACACAACGAAAGCCGTCCCACTTCGGTTCGAAAACGATCGCGTCGCCCTCGGGAAGTTCACGAACGAGCCGGGCGAGCATCGGCTTCATCGGCGGCTCGGCGGGCACACGCGTCATCTACCCGATCCCTCGTCGCGGTCGCGCTGCCGTTTGACCGCGATTTGCGGAGGGTAAGCGTGGGGGACACTGAGAGGGAGAGTGATATCCCATGAACAAATTGGCCGCATTCGGATTCGTCGCGGCGCTCGCCGGCCTCGGTGCCTGCGGCAGCGACAACAACTCGAGCAGCAACACCACCGCCGCATCGGTGACCATCCCACTGGCAACGAACGCGAACACGTCCGTCTCGGACTCCTCGGTCACGACCGGGAACACCTCGTCAGAATCCACCGTCCCCGACTCGACGACAGGCTCCACCGAGACCACCGACCTCGGAACGGCGACCGGTGGGTCGACCGACAGCACCAGCGTCGACATCTCGACACGCATGGACGAGGCCCGTGCCGCGTTGCAGGACGGCGATTTCACGACGATGTTGCAGGCGTTGGATCTGT
>DASWRR010000109.1:0-4633 GCA_036403055.1 Ilumatobacteraceae bacterium
GACGCGCCTCGGCGTCGGTCGACGCCTTGAGTGAGCCGTACCAGTCGTGCTCGGTCATAGCGTGATCACCGCATCTCCTGGTTCAACCGCTCTTCGCATGCGTCGTGAAGTCGCTTGCGTGCGCGAGACAGCCGCGTGCGCGCTGCTCGGACCGAAATGCCGAGAATCTCCGCGAGTTCGTCGGACGTCGGTTCGTCCGTCACCTGCATCCGCAGTATCTGCTGATCATCGGTCGACAACGTGGGCAGCACCGCGGCCACGATCTGGATGTCGATCCGCCCCCCGTCATCAACGGAGGCCGTCACCGGGATGACCGAGGACCGCGCGGCTCGCTGCAGGGAGAGCCATCGGGCATCGCTGCGACGAGCATTGAACACGACGTGCCGTGTCACGCTCTTGAGCCATTGTTGGGCACGATCCTTCGGAATCTCGTCGAACCTTCGCCACGCGATCGCGAACACGCCGGCGACGATCGGGGCGATTTCTTGATCAGTGTAAACGCGTTCGACATAGCGACTAATCATGCGTTCGTTCTCGTGTACGAAATCAGCGAACACAGCTGCGTCGGAGCGTGATTGATCGGTTGATCGACCGGACGTTGCAGTCATCGGTTTGGCAGATCTTCCCTGATGGAAAGGTACACACCGAGTGCACATGACCGCATCAGGTGACACTAAATCGGTCCGGCCAATTCGTCAAATGTTGTCAAAGCTGTCCGGATTGGTTGATGTGTTACACGGGTTCGGTTACTCTCCAACAATGTCTTTTGACGTGATCGCCGACACCGCCGAGCGTGCCGTCCGCAACTATCTGCTGTTCTTGGAAGATCCGCAAAAGCTCATTGACAGCGAACAGATCGCCGGACTCACGGCGCGAGCTCGGGACGCGACCGATCCGATCGAACGGCTGAAGCTCTACGGCGAGCTGGAACGCGCCCAGTCAACCGACGGAAGTCGTTTCCGGTTGGACTTCGTGTTGCACGCGAAGGCGTGGGCCGCTGCAAACCACATCGGACCGTCGGCGTTCTCTCGCCTCGGCGTGCCCGATGACGTGCTCCACTCGGCCGGTTTGCTGAGGGTTCGCCCGACAACCGGCAAGCGCTCGGGCAAGCGTGACGTCGCGACGCGGGCATCGATCACCACCGATGTGGTCAAGCGCCACGTTCGCTCACTGAGCGGCACGTTCACAATGGCGGATGTACAGGCGAGGGTCGGGGGAAGCCCGATGACCATCCGCAAGGGAGTTCAGGCGCTCGTCGATGACGGCACCATCGCCAGGCTCGGCCCGATGCGTGAGTGGAACGGCCGCGGCCGGGCCCCGATCGTGTTCGAGGTCCGTGCCAGCCGGTAGTCGGTCGAACAGACCGCCGATGCACCGCTGTCCGGCATCGAGCAACTGTTACAGAGGCGCTCACGCACGCGATAGGCAACGGGTGTAGCATACGGACGCGGTACTCCGGAATCCTGGTAACGCGTCACTGTCCGAACTACCAGGGGGTCCGCATGTTCAGTGCCGGTCGAGTCGAGCGAATCGTCGAACAGTTGCTCGGCGGTGATCCTCACGAGGAGAAGTTGCGGAGGGTCTGCGACGTCTGCACGGATGTCATCGGCGTCGACGGTTCGGCGCTGATCTTGGTCGGCGGCGACTTGGCCCCGAGAGTCGTCGGTGACATGAATCCGGTCTCGGGACGACTTGCCAAGCTCGAGACGACGCTGTGCGAAGGACCGAGCGCAGACGCCCATCGGCTCGGAGAGCCGCAGCTCGAGCCGTACCTCGACGACGACGGTCAGCGACGATGGCCCGCGTTCGCCGCTGCCGGCCTCGATCTCGGGGTCGCCGCCGTCTTTGCATTTCCGCTGCGACTGGGAGGGTTGCGACTCGGCACGTTGAACCTCCACCGCGATCACGCCGGCCCCCTCGAGGACAGTGAGGTTGGCGAGGCAGTCGCGACGTCGGCCGTCGTGTCGCGAGCGATTCTGCTGCTCGAGGCCGACGCGCCCGATGAACGTCTTGGCGTCGAGATGCACGCAGCAGACGATCTCAGGTCAGTGGTCAACCAGGCGTGCGGAATGGCGGCAGTCCAACTCGACACCAGCGTCCTTCGAGGTGCGCTGCGCCTGCGGATCCATGCCTTCTCGACATCGGCCCGCCTGGTCGACGTTGCCCATGATGTCGTTGCTCGGCGACTCCGCTTCGATGCCGTCACGCCGCTCGGTGACCATTCGGAGCGGGTCACCGCAGGCTCTGCTTGATCTCTGACAATCACCCGAACGGGTGTCAGAAACTGGTTGCACCCGACCCCTTCCGCGACCAGACTTGATCCGGGTTCAGCACACAGCCCGCGCAGCACGAATTGGAGCGCGATGTGTTACGACGCCCTTGATGTAGAGATCACCCGTGTTGACCGGCTGGCGGTGGTCACTGTCCAGGGAGAGGTCGACATCCACACTGTGTTCACCCTCAGTGCGGCCCTCTCGGAGATCGATCTCGACACGTTCGTGTGGATCGATCTCGAGCACGTCGGGTTCATGGATTCCAGTGGGCTCGACGTGTTGGCCCTGCACGCAGCGCGCTTGCGCGATGCCGGCGGCTCGCTCGTGATCGCCAAGGTGTCGCCGATCGTGCGTCGAGTGGTCGAGGTCGTCGGGCTCACGCACCTCCTCGACGCGTTCGGCAACGACATCGAAGAACAGTTCGAGAAACCACGGTACGGAAGGTTTGAGCATGAGGTGGCCGGGGCAGGGTCCGGCCAGATAACCGGTACCGCAAGAGTCCCGCTGGCCCCCGTCTCCACACCCCGCCCAGCGGGACTTTTGCGGTCCCCGGTCTACGCCCGCCGCCGCCCGGAAGCGATCACGCCGACGCAGTTGAGGCCGTGGCCGAGGCCGTTCACGGCGGATTGAAATCGGCGAGCAGCGCCGCGTGATCGGACGGTCGATCGGAACCCCGTTCGACATGATCGATCCACGTGGCGTCGGCACGCGCAGCCATTGACGCATCGGCCGCAATCACGTCGAGCCGCATTCCGAGGTTGGTCCCGTAGCTGACGCCGTGGTTCCACCACGTGAACCGCCGCTTGTGCGCACCCCAGATCGCGACGTCGACGTCGACCAGGCCGGCGTCGAGAACCGCCTGCCACGCGGCGCGTTCCGCAGCGGTGACATGAGTCAGGCCGACGAACGCGTCAGGGTGGAAGATGTCGCTGTCCGTCGGCGCGACGTTGATGTCACCGGCGACGATGAGCGGTCCCGCTGCCACCCACTCGCGGACCCGACCGGCGAGTTCGTCCAGGAAGCCGAGCTTGTACTCGTAGTGCCAATGGCCGACCTCGCGTCCGTGTGGAACGTAGACGCTGACGATGCGAATGAGTGACGGACCGGTGCGACACGTGATCAACCGTGCTTCCTTGTCGAGGTGCTCGCTACCGAACGAACCGGACGCCTGCTCGTCGATGAGCGGATGCCGCGACGCGATCGCGACACCGTTGTACGCGCCATTCCCGTTGTAGGCAACGTTGTATCCGCTGTCGCCCAGCATCGTTGCAACGTCGGTCGAGATCGCCGTTCCCTTCGTCTCCTGAAGACAGATCACATCGGGCCGCGCCCGCTCGAGGAATCGGCTGAGCGCCGGAGCGCGAGCGCGCAGTGAGTTGACGTTCCACGTCGCGACACGGAAGCGATCTGTCGCGGGCGCTGTCGGAGACATGTGGGCGCGCGCCGCGATCGCCGCTATGCGTCTCTGCAGACGTGCCTCCTTGCGAGCCGCCGTCGGTGAAGGCATCTCAGCGCTGATCTGCGCCGGCGACTTCCATCCTCGACGCGAGCACCTCGAGGAGGTCGGTCAGTGCCTGCTTCGTCGCGGCAGCACAGACCGCCTCGGGGTCTCCGTCGAAATGATGTGGCCGGCTACGAACGTCACCTTCGACGGAGGTCGCGATGAACACGGTTCCGACCGGTACGCCGTCCTCGGGGGTTCCCCCGGCCACGCCTGTTGTGGCGACCGCGACATCCGCCTCGAGCACACGCGTTGCGCCACGCGCCATCTGCTCGGCGGCGACGAGGCTGAACACCGTCGGCGCGTTCACACCGAGCACTTTTCGCTTGACCGATTCGTGGTACGACACGACGCTCCCTCGGAAGAACTCGGCGGCACCTTCGACACAGGCGATCGCCGACGCGATGCGTCCCGCCGTCAGCGATTCGGCACATCCGATCGATCGCCCGCGGAGGTGGTCGACGACGGCCATCGCGATCTCCGCGGTGTCGCCGAGCGTGGCCGCATGTCGTTCGTCGTGAGTCGCCATTCGTCACCGATTCCCATCGACGTCGGGCGCCAAACTCGCACGGCCAGGTGTGACCGCACCGAGTGTCGGGTAGTCGTCGTTGCATGAGCAACGGTCCGGTGCACGACCACGCCGATCAGGACGACGACGAAACGGAGGCCGCGATCATTGCCGGCGGTGAAGTCGTCGGAACCGCCGAAGACGGCGATCCTTTGGTCGAAGGGCCGAACTCGAAGTAGCGACCCTCGACGTCGCGACGACTGCGATCATTCCTCGTTGTCGCGAAGCGCGCTCACGTCACGTAGGTTCGACTCGCCGGTCGGACGTTGTGCCGGCGAGCCGTCGTCGCCG
>DASWRR010000110.1:0-2672 GCA_036403055.1 Ilumatobacteraceae bacterium
CGTCCAGCGGCGATCCGAACACACCCAGACTCGCGATCACTGGTTGGCTGTCCAGAACCGATCGGCAGTTCTGGCGCGTCAACTTGGCTTGGCAAGTCTCGCCAGGGCAGCATCTCGCACGACTGATGACTCATCTCGCCGGAGAGACTCCAGCACATCGACGGGTGCCTTCTTGTGGTGTGCGACGCGAGCACGAACCGTTTCATCGGGATCAGTGGCGAGTGTCCGCAGCGTCGCGCTATCAACCCGATTCGTCATAGCGACCTGATACCGCACGCGGGGGTCAGGGTCATTGACGAGGCGCTCCATGACGGCAGCCGATGTTGTCTTGTTCTGGGCGACCCACTGCCGCATGGCTGGAAATCGAGCGATCACGTCGAACCACACTTCGTCGAGAGCCGACTCATGCGAGGCGCGGTAGTACTCCTCCGGATTGCTGCTGGTGCGGAGAGCGACGAACTCCTCCGCCGACTCGATCACGAGCGCATATTGCCCTGATAGATGATCTTGTGCAAGGGCGTTGCGTGATTCGTAGCGTTCGGGGTCTGGTCGGGTGTGTCTCTCGAATGCCCTGTCGCTGTCATGGTTGACTTCCGAGCGAAGCGACCAGCCGGTCAGATCCAGTCGCGGTGTGGCTCGTAAGAGGAACGGCAGCAACCACATATCAGGTGTGCCCACCGTGGCGAATCCACACTCAACAGCATTGGAGCACGCCATGTTCATGATCGGCATCGACCCTCACAAGGGTTCCCACACCGCCAGCGCGGTCGACCATTCCGAAGCGGTGATCGACACGTTGCGTGTCGTCGCCGACCGCCATCAACGTGACCGGTTGTTGTCGTGGGCGACACGGTTCGAACCGCGCACGTGGGCGATCGAGGGCGCGACCGGCATGGGCGCGCTGCTCGCTCAGCAGCTCGTTGCTGTCGGCGAGCACGTGGTTGATGTGCCACCGAAGTTGTCGTCGAGAGTGCGGCTGCTCGAGCGCGGTCGGATCGACAAGACCGACCCGAACGATGCTCGCTCGGCAGCGATTGTCGCCTGGCACAACCCGAGCTTGAGCATCGTCGCCGGCCTCGATGAACACCGTGTCGTGTTGCGGCTGTTGGCTGATCGCGATCACCAGATCACTGCCCAACGCACGCGCACCATCTGCCGGCTGCACGCCATGTTGTGCTTGTTGATCGAGGGTGGCACGAAACGGGATCTGACCGCGGCTCGAGCAGAACAACTCCTGGTCAGCACCCCCGCAACCACACCGGTCATCATCGAACGGCTGGCCGTCGCACGCCAGATGCTCGACGAGATCCACATCCTCGACACCGCACGAACCGATGTCCGCAAACGTGCCGCGGCGATGATCGTCGCATCGGCAACATCGGTCACCGACGTCTACGGAATCGGACCATTGATGGGCGCGATCATCATTGGACGCGTCGGTGACATCGGCCGGTTCCCGACCGCTGGACACTTCGCCAGACACAACGGCACCGCCCCGATCGAAGCGTCATCCGGACCGAAGAAACGACACCGACTCAACCCACGCGGCGACCGCCAACTCAACCACGCGATCCACATGGCCGCCGTCACCCAAATCAGCCACGACACACCCGGACGCGCCTACTACCAACGCAAACAAGACGAAGGCAAGACCCGCAAAGAAGCAATGCGCGCACTCAAACGACACATCAGCGACGCCGTCTACCAACGACTGCTCGCCGACACTCGCCGCTAACAAACCGCGCACCAGTCGAGCTCGACCAAGATCAACAATGGGCTCGGGAGGACAACGCGAGGGCGACACTGAATCCAGCGCGACCGGCATCTCACCTCACACGACCCGGCTCTTCGGAACAGTCACCCCCGAACCCGACGACACGCTAACCACCAGCCACCGAACCGACCATCGGACGGCTAACACCCGCGCCCACAACACCTTCCGAAGTCCTTCTTGACACAAAGAGGATTCGCTACGTCGAGCGGTACCCGGATGCGCCGGCGGACTCCATCGCTGCATGGCTCCACGGTGAGCTCGGAACCATGACGTACTACCGGAACATCGACGAACTCGCCACCGACGCCGCAGACGCCGAGCTCGCAACGGCGTCACAATCAGAGCGAACCGAATCCGGACTCGCGCGGCCGACCGGACACCCATCGATGCAACCGACCAGCACCTAAACGCAGGATCCGAGAATGACACCGACCGCCTTCAGGAGCGAAAGCAGGCCGTGCGATGCCACGTCGTGACGGACACACACCGCGGCCAACGAAGGCCGTTCGCCGACGCGCAGCACTGCGCAGACGCGAACTGCAGGTCCGCGAACTCGGTCGACGCGGCACAACAGAACAGCGGACACGGAGGCAAGGATGAGAGTTCGAGTCACTATCCCGACCGAGGCACGCCACATCGTGCCCGATCAGCGCATCGCCGTCGATGGCACCACCTGGCTCGTCGATGAAGTCCGGCGACGACGTGACGACGTGACGTTCACCTGCAGTCCACCACGACGCTCGGAAGACGGGCGCAGCATCATCACTGTGCCGACCGACGTCCTCGTGCACTGCCTACCCGCGGAGTACATGCGCGCGGTTCTCGAAAGCGCCATCATGGCCGCGGTTCGAAACCGACGCTGTCCTTTCGCCCCGGCGTCGCTGACAACGGCGTCACG
>DASWRR010000111.1:0-6791 GCA_036403055.1 Ilumatobacteraceae bacterium
ACCCTCCGCCGACGAACCCTCCGCCGACGAACCCTCCGCCGACGAACCCTCCGCCGACGAACCCTCCGCCGACGAACCCTCCGCCGACGAACCCTCCGCCGACGAACCCTCCGCCGACGGAGCCACCTCGGCCAGATCCTCCGCCTCCCCCGCCGCCGCCGGACCCCCCGCCGCCGCCGACCACCGAGGCACCTGCTTCGTCGCCTCCGCCGCCGACGACCGAGGCCCCCGGCCCACCCAACCCTCCGGCGTGGTGGCCACCGCAATGGCCATGGCCGCCTCCCCACTGGCCCCCGCCGAAGTGCGTCAAGAAGGATGGCTGCGGCTAGCGCCCCTCGCCGTCGCCCCCAACCTCCTAGGCGCTTGTGTGAGTCACATCGCGCGTGATGCGCGCTAGCCGACTCACACCAGCGATCGTCCAGCCGCCGCGTGAGTCAGATCGCGCGTAGTGCGCATCACCCGACTCACGAGAGCGATCGTCGAGCCAGCGCATGAGGTCGGATCGCGCGCACCTGTGCGACCGGGCTCACGCGTCGCCCGTGAGTCAGCTCGTGCGTGATGCGCTGGATCCGGCTCACACGAGCGGTCGTCCAGCCGCCGCGTGAGTCCGATCGCACGTGGTGCGCGGCATCGGACTCACACCTCGACCGTGAGTCGCATCGCGCGTGGTGCGCGGCATCCGACTCACACGTCGCAGCGTCCCGCCGGCGCGTGAGTCCGATCGCGCGTGGTGCGCGTCACCCGACTCACACGTCGCATGGCTAAGCCCAGGGCGCCGACGAAGCCGGGGCGGCTAGACGATTTGGATGGCGTCGCTGGCGCTGGTGACCTTGCCGGCATCGGTGTTGGTCACGGTCAGCGAACGAGGTCCGACGGTCGCGGTGCTTGCCGCGGTCAAGGTCACTCGGAGGTGTGTTGCGTCGACCCGTGTGACCGTGCCGACGGTGACACCGGTGCCGGAGATCGTCACCGTCGCGCCAGTGTTGAACGTCGTCCCGACGATGTCGATCGGCACCGCTTGCCCACGGGCGACCGTGTTCGGTGAGACGGACGTGATCGTCGGACCGGCACTCACCACGAAGCAACCGGCACATTGCGCGGAGCCGTTGCCGGGGACGGTGACGGTCACATCGCTCGGACCAACGGTGGCGTTCGCCGCAACCGAGATCTTCACCGTGAGCACCGTCGCACTCGTGAACGTGACCAGCTTGACGGAGACACCAGCGCCACTGATCGCAACCGTCGAGCCTGCAGCGAACCCGCTGCCGTTCAGCTTCACGTCACGATTGGTTGCGCCTTGGCCGAGCGCCTTCGGGACCATCGATGTGGCGGTGACCCCTCCGCCCTGTGTCGGCGTGACGGCGTTGGACGGTGCGGAAGCGGGGCCCGTGCCGACGCCATTGGTCGCGGTCACGGTGAACACGTAGCTGTCGCCATTCGTCAGGCCAGTGATGCTGATCGGGCTCGCCGCACCGGACGCTGTCTGTCCTCCACGCGCCGCGCTCGTCTGGTCCTGTGCGGTCACGGTGTAGCTCGTGATCGCACTGCCGTTGGCGTTGCTCGCGGCGAACGACACCTGTGCCGAAGCGACGCCTGCAGTGGCGACAACGTTCGTCGGTGCCGTCGGCGCCGTGGGTCCCGTCGCGACGATGTTGGCGGCGAACTCGGATGTGCTTCCTTCCGGCGTGCGCGTCGTCGCGGTGACGTGCGCCGGCCAACCCGCAGCAGGTTGCGCGAACGTCGCAACGCCCGACGCGTCGGCGACCGCAGTGCTGACGTAGGTGTTGCCGGGGCCGAACGCGCCGACAGCGCCGCTCGTGCCGAACAACTCGACCGTGCAACTTCCGCATGTCTGGGCCGTGACGGACGGGGAGTGGGCGGTGAGCACCGGCACGTCGACGCCCTGTTGCAGACCTGGGTCACCGCTCCCGTTCTGATTCACGGTTCCGTAGGGGAGGATGTCGATGCCGAGGCCCGCCGAGTTGGAAATCGAGTTCTGCGTGATCGTGTTGTCCTGCGTCGGCGAGAAGACCGTGCTCGCCGGGTTCGAGCCGAACGGGTTGATCTGGATCCCTGCGTGACCGCCGCTGATGATGTTGCCGGGACCGACGGTGATGTGGGTGACACCGGCGGCAAGGCGGATGTCGAACGTGCCGTTGCCCACCACGGTGCCGTTCGCGGTCGTGCCGATGCGATTGCGCGCGATGGTCGAGTCGAACGTGCCCTTGTCGACGAGGATCCCGCCCCAGCCCGAGTTGACGATCACGTTGTCGGTGACCGTCTCCTTCGATTCGTCTGGCGGGCATGCGCTCGCGCCGCAGTCCGGCTTGCCCTCGAGCCGAACCCCGACCTGGTTGTTGACCGTCGCCGCTGACGCGCTGTTGCCTGTCGGGTCGGTTCCGATGAAGTTGCCGACCACTTGGTTGTTGATCGTCCCGGTGCCGTGCGATACCTCGACGCCGGAGTTGACGTTCCCGGAGATCACGTTTCGCTCCTGCAACGCGGTGCCGCCGATGATCATGCCGTTGGCACTCCAGTTGATGTCGACGCCCATCGATTGCGAGCCGCGTCGCTGAGTGCCGGTCGGGTCCAATCCGATGATGTTGTTCTGCACGTAGTTCTTCCAGGTGAACTGGTTGTAGAACGTGACGCCCTTCTCGTAGCAGCCGGAGATCACGTTGCGGTTCGCATTGCCCGGCATTCCGATGCGGTTCCTCGACGCGCCATTGTTGATGTCGACGCATGGCGACCCGGTCACGTCTGCATACGTCGGGTCGAAGTCACCGTTCGGCAAGAGGCCGATGATGTTGCCGGTGATGATGTTGAACTGCGCCGGCTTGCCCGTCATTCGGATGGCTCGTTTGAAGCCATGGATGACAACGCCCTTCACCACGTTGTTCGATCCGAGGAAGATCAGGCCGTCGATTCCGTTGGGGCCGGTGCCGACGATCTCGATCAGCCGCACGGCGTTGTCGACCAGTGCCGAAGTGTTCGGCGCCGACCCCGCTTGGCTGAACCCGTCGATCGTGATGCCGGCCGACCCGTTGTCGATCAGCGGCAGGCGCGTCCCGACGTTGATCCGCTTCACGCCCGCTCCCGGAATCGCGAAGTTGATGAGGACGGGGGAGGCAGTGATCGCATTCGCCTCCGTGAGCGCAGCGCGCAGCGTGCACTCTCCGGCGGTCACCGTCTGACACGTCCCATCGACCACCGCGTCGTCGCGATCACCCGTGGAGTTGACGACGAACACGACGGACGCCGCATGTACCGGTTGTGCCGTCGGCAGAACACCGATCAACACCATCGAGATCGCTGACAACCCAATCCCGCCGACCGCGCTTCGAACTTTCATTGACATGCCTCTTTCATGAGATCTCGGAACGGCACTCGTACATAATGGGGCGGGTGATCGCTCGGCGTTTCGCCCTAGTTCTGGTGTTCATCCCGCTCGCGATCGCTGGGTGCAGCGACGATAGATCGTCGACCGGATCGACGGCTTCGGCACCGCCGAGTGCGTCCGACTCGACGAGCGACGCCGGATCATCGAGCGCGCCGTCGACCACGCGGCCGGCAACGACTGTCGCATCCACCACGACCTCGACGGCGTTCGCGTCCACAACAGCGTCCGTCGCGCAGAACGTGCCGGCGACAACCGTCGCCGCTCCGGCCCCGCCGACTGTCGCTCCGACGCCGCCGACCCCCACCAACGCGGCACCCATCAACCCGCCACCGACGACGGCGTCGCCCTCGGCGTCCGGGTCGAAGCTCGTTGATCGCGATTGCAGGGCTCCGAGCGCCGGACCGTACGACCTCGTGCACGTCACGGTCGAGTCACTTGGGACGCGATACCGGCTGGCCGCTCGGTATTCGGGCGACACGGTCCAACACGACATCCTGGTCTCGTTCGCGCTCGGCGGTGCCGCGTATCTGGTGACCGCAGAGCTGTTCGAGGACGGAAACGGGATCGGCCGGGTGGCGACCGCAGGCGCCCCAGACGACGTCTTCCTCGACCCGCCGCAGACGATCACACCGGGTGTCGTGGACCTGAGCGTCCGCAACGACCAGATCGCTTCGGTCAGCGGAACTCCATTCACGGTGAGCGTCTCCCTCAAGGTCGATGGCTCCGAGATGGAGAACTGTCCGTAGGCGCCAAGTACCACCGCGCGCGCCCACCGCCATCGTGAAGTCTGCCGACTCTTACCCGTTCTGGCGGTCCTCAAACGTGCAATTGCCATGATTTTGTCGCGATCGGCGCCATCGGCGCCGTCGGGGAGGGGAACAACGTGTGTCGCCTGGCGACGAGCGTCGACAGGTACTCGAGCGCGGCGTTGCCGGCGCGGCCATCCGCCGCGAGCGTGCCGTCGCCGCGCTGATGGTCGTACCGTCGTATCGCGAGTTGCACTCTGCTCATCACGAGCACCACCGATCGAAATCGCGGATCGAGACCGAGCTCGGATTCGTAGGCGCTGACGCATTCACGAGCGGCGAGGGTTGCCCGGCGGCCGTCAGCGTCGTCGCAGAAGAGATCGGCGAACGAACGCTGCCGCGCTCCGGAGGTCGTGAGCCCGCGGGCCGCCTCGTGCCAGTGCGTTGCGAGACGGATCATGTCGGCGAGCGGAATGCCGCGTTCACAACTCTCCCAATCGAGCACGTTGAGGGTGTCGCCGTCGCGGAACACGTTCCAGATGGTGAAGTCACCGTGTTCCCACACGACGGGCAATGGCGTCCCGGCGAGCGCGTCAGCAGCGGCGCGGGTCGACTCGAAGAGCTGCGCTTCCTCGACACCGATGCGAAATCGTGACGCGAACTCCGCCAGCGGCTGCTCGACGACGTCGTCTCGGCGGTCTGCGTCCCATCGCGCGTCGGAGATCAGACCGTGACGATGTAGATCGATCAGCCACGCGGTGGCGAGTCGCAGATCGTCGATCTTTGCGTCCATCGAACGTCCCCACCGAGCACACGACCGCGCCAGCGAGATTCCGGTCGCAGGACCCTCGACAGCCACGCCGCCGACGCCGTTGAGCTGGATGACGTGCTTCGGTTCGGGAACGGAGGTTCGCGCGACCTCACCGATCGAAGCCCGCACGCGCCGCATGATGTCGTGCTCGCCAACAGTGCGCACGTCGGCCCTCCGCTGCTTCGCGATCTTGACGACCAGGAGTGGTGCAGCATCGTTGCCCGTGAAGCCGAACTGTGCGACTCGATGTCCGCCGTGGATGATCATGGCTGTCGACGGCAACGCACCCGACAGGCCCGCGCTGTCGAACACGCGGTTCATCACGTCAGTCCCCGTTGCCCGCGGCACGACCGCGATCGTGGCGTGGAACGGCGCGATCGCGCCGATCCGTCGGCCGCTGGACCGCAACACCCGGCGAGCGACGGCCTCCGCGATCCTCTTCGCCGGGGACGACGCGATGTAGACGCTCGACAAGAACCACGCGAGCGCGCCGGAGTGGTCGATGGGAACGAACAACTCAGGTTTCTCGAAGCTCGGCCGCAGCGCATGTTGCGCGTTGACCGACAGACCGTGGCGCTGCAGGGTCGCTGCGAGCCGTCGAGGGCTGACGCGACGGTTGCCGCGCAGTCGTCGGTCGATCTCGACGTACAACGTCGCGCCCGGGCGCAACGACCGCACGATGTCGGCCGGGTCGGCGCGCGCGGGCGAGAGCATCGCGACCAGGTCTGCCGGTTCGCCGAGCTGCGTAGCGACGTGTCGCGCCAAGCCGGCGGCACGGGCTGCATCCGCGAGCTGGGCGGTTCCGCCGATGATGATCATTCGATCGAAGACGCCGTTCGACGGTGTCGGCAACATGTAACGCCAGTCGAGACGACGCAACAATGCAGCATTCATGGGTCCGCCGATCTCCATCTTCAAGGGATTCCACGTTCCCTCCGCGGTCAATCAGGAAGTGGTGCCAAATCCACATTCGGATTTGTGCAAGATTGGTCGGCGATGCAGATCGGCACACGACGCGGTAGCGGCGAGCGTGTCATCTGGTTTGGGTACATCCCGCCGCGGGTACTACGGCACAACACATCGCGCACGAAAGCTGAACATTGGCGGGCCTGCGCTCAGGAAGGGTGACAATCATGGCTTCGAATCTCTTTGCACGGCGAAGGGTCGGCGTCGGATTTCTCGCCGCTGTGTTCCTCGCAGGCGGCACGTCCAGCATCGTCGCGTCGATGCCGGCACAGGCGGCGGTCGTTCCCAACCCAGTCCTGTCGATCACCGTGACTCCTCCGAACCCGCGTGCGATCGATCCCGTGCGCACCGACGTGCAATGGTGCGTGCCGGACAGCACAGCTGCAGGCGACACCTTCGAGATCGCGTTGCCGGCTGAGCTGACCGGTCTGCCGAGCGGCTTCCCGCTGCGCGATCCCAACGGTCTCCTTGTTGCGACGGCGACCATCGTCGGCACGCCGGCCGTTGCGACCTTCACCTTCACCGACTACGTCGACACGCATGTCAACGTCTGCGGCACCGCATTCTTCGAGTCAAGCCTGTCGGACACCGTCGTGCCGGGAACGCACGTCACGTTGACGTTCGTCGTCAATCATCTGAACTCGTTCACACCGTCGATCGACGTCCAGCCTGGGACCACGACGATCGGTCGCGGCAGCGCCCGCAAGGGTGCGTACTTCAACGACCCGAACGACGAGTGCCGCACGGTCGCGACGGCTTGCCTCGGGTGGTACATCGAGTCGCAGGTCGGGCCATTCCAATCGGTGACGATCGACGACGCGGCCGCCGCCGGTACGACGTTCGAATGCAGCCGCGTGACGGTGTTGTT
>DASWRR010000112.1:0-3928 GCA_036403055.1 Ilumatobacteraceae bacterium
ACGCCGTGCGCTTCACCGACCGCGTCGGCGACCAGACGCGCATCAAGGTGATGACCGATGGGATCCTGCTCGCCGAGATCCAGCGTGACCGGATGCTCCGTCGATACGACACGTTGATCATCGACGAGGCGCACGAGCGCAGCCTGAACATCGACTTCCTCCTCGGCTACGTCCGCCGGCTGTTGCCGCGCAGGCCTGATCTGAAGTTGATCGTGACGTCTGCGACGATCGACACCAAGCGGTTCAGCGAGCACTTCGACGACGCGCCGATCATCGCGGTGGAAGGGCGCACCTATCCGGTCGAGATCCGGTATCGGCCGTTCGGCGACGACGACGATCGCGACCAAGTGCAAGCCGTGTGTGCCGCGGTCGACGAGCTCAGCCACGAGGGTCCTGGTGATGTGCTCGTGTTCTTGTCGGGCGAGCGCGAGATCCACGACACGGCCGACGCGCTGCGCGGGTTGAACATGCGCGATGCGGAGGTGCTCCCGTTGTACGCCCGCTTGTCCAGTGTCGAACAGCACCGCATCTTCGAACCGCACCGCGGCCGTCGCATCGTGCTGTCCACCAACGTGGCCGAAACGTCATTGACGGTTCCAGGCGTTCGCTACGTCGTCGACACCGGCACCGCGCGCATCTCGCGTTACAGCCATCGACTGAAGGTGCAGCGCCTGCCGATCGAACCCGTTTCGCGCGCGTCGGCCGATCAGCGCGCCGGTCGTTGCGGTCGAGTTGCGCCGGGCGTCTGCATCCGGCTGTACGACGAAGAAGGGTTCGCCGATCGCCCGGCGTTCACCGAGCCGGAGATCCTTCGCACGAGCCTCGCATCGGTGATCTTGCAGATGACGAACCTCGGTCTCGGCGACGTCGCTGCGTTTCCGTTCATCGAAGCGCCGGACAGTCGCTCGATCCGCGATGGGTACATGCTGCTCGACGAGCTCGGCGCGCTGCAGCCGGCCGGCACGCAGGGGGCCGTGACCGATCGACGGTTGACGAAGATCGGGCGCCAACTGGCCCGGCTGCCGATCGACCCGCGCATGGCTCGAATGGTGGTGGCGGCGGCGCAGCAAGATTGCGTGCGCGAGGTGATGGTGATCGCCGCGGCGTTGAGCATCCAAGACCCGCGCGAGCGCTCGGCGGAGCATCGCCAGGCCGCGGACGAGATGCATCGCCGCTTCACGGTCGACGATGCGGCGAGCAGCGACTTCCTCGCGTTCGTCAAGCTGTGGGATCACCTTCGTTCGCAGCAGCAACAAATGAGCGGCAACCAGTTCAGGCGGTTGTGTCGCAGCGAGTACCTCAACTATCTGCGAGTCCGCGAATGGCAGGACGTCTTCAGCCAACTCCGCCAGGTCACGGGACAACTCGGGATCCGTCCGGGCAGCGAGGCAGGTCACCCCGACCATGTTCACAAGGCGTTGCTCGCGGGCTTGCTCAGTCACCTCGGAATGCGTGACGGCACCGACAACAAAGGCCGCGAGTACAACGGCGCGCACGGGTCGAAGTTCGTGATCGGCAGCGGCTCGGTGCTGTCGCGCAAGCAGCCGAAGTGGGTCATCGCCGCCGAGCTCGTCGAGACGAATCGCCTGTGGGCCCGCACCGTCGCCAGCGTGCAACCAGAGTGGGCAGAATCGGTCGGCAAGCATCTCGTCAAGTACAGCTACGGCGAGCCGCGCTGGGATGCTCGCAGTGGCCGTGCCGTCGTCGGCGAACGTGTCACGCTCTACGGCTTGCCGATCGTCGGCAATCGCACGATCGGTCTGGACCGCATCGATCCGATCGAGGCGCGCCGCATGTTCGTTCGCCACGCGCTCGTCGAGGGCGACTGGACGTCGACGCACGACTTCCTCAAGCACAACGCCGAAGTCCTCGATGATCTTCGTTCCCGAGACGATCGAACGCGCAAGCTCGATGCGATCGATGACGGTGCGGTGATCGCGTTCTACGATCAACGGGTCGACTCCGCCGTCGTATCGGGCCGGCACTTCGACCGTTGGTGGAAGGATGCGCGACGCGCTCGGCCCGATCTCCTGACGATGACGCCTGAGGCCTTGGGCCGGTCGTCGGACAACGATGCGAACGACTACCCGAGCACGTGGACGCACGGCGACATGGTGTTCCCGATCACCTACCGATTCGACCCTGGTGCACCGGACGACGGTGTGACGGTGCACGTGCCGCTGGCGGTGCTCGGACGCGTCTCGTCGACTGGGTTCGACTGGCAGGTGCCAGGCTTTCGGTCGGATCTCGTCGCGGCGTTGATGCAGACGCTGCCGAAGGACATCCGACGTGAGTTGATCCCCGCCGCGGAGACCACAGCGGCGGCACATCGGTTGTTGGAAGCGGCCGATGAACCATTGGTCGTCGCGCTCGCCCGTGCGGTCGAAGCCGTCGCGCCGACGGTGCGCGTGCCACCTCGCGCTTTCGACGTGACGCGAGTCCCCGACCACTTGCGCATCACGTTCGCGGTGCACGACGACACCGACGCGGTTGTCGCCGGCGGCAAGGACCTCGACGACATCAAGCGCCGTCTGCGGGCGAAGATGCGTGCGGCGGTCGCCAGGGCTACTCCGCTCGAAGAGCGTCGCGGCATCACGGCGTGGGACTTCGGCGATGTGCCGCGCCGAGTCGACACAGTGCGGGGCGGCCACACGGTCCACGGCTACCCGGCGTTGCTCGACGATGGCGACAGCATCTCGCTGCGCGTGTTCACTACGCCGGAGTTGCAGGAACGCGTCATGCGTGGAGGCGTTCGACGACTGCTGTTGCTCGCGGTGCCCGTGAGCAAGCGGGCAGTCGAGGCGGATCTCACGAATCGCGACAAGCTCATGCTCGCCCGATTCGCGCCTCAGACCGCTGGCGCGATCGCGAGTGATTGCGTCGCCGCTGTCGCGGATCGATTGGTCGTCGAGCATGGTGACGTGTGGACGAGGACCGATTTCGACGCGCTGATCGCGACCGCACGTCAGCAACTGCCGACGCGGTCGGCCACCGCGTTGCGAACTGCTGCCGAGATCGTTGCGGTCGCGGGTGATGTCGAGGCGCAGCTCGGCAAGCTCGTCAGCGCGTCGCTTGCAGCGAACGTCGCCGACGCCCGCCGACACCTCGCGAGGCTCGTCCGCGATCGGTTCGTGATCACTCACGGAGAGCACCGCCTCTCTGATGTGCTCCGCTACGTCACCGGCATCAAACGCCGGGTCGACAAGCTCCCGGAGAATCCTTCGAAGGATCTCCACAAGTTGTCGCAGGTTCTCAGCGTCGAGCGCGAGTACTCATCGTTGCTCGAGGCGCTCCCACGCGGCGATGTCGATCAGCGGGTCGTGGATGTCGGTTGGATGCTGGAGGAGCTGCGTGTCAGCGTGTTCGCGCCGTCGCTCGGCACCAGCAGACCGGTGAGCACCAAGCGCGTTGTCGCCGAGCTTGCTGCGCTACGCGGATGACAACCGACCGACGTCGTGTATCAGGTGTCGCCGCGGCCGCATCATCTGCGGTATGACGAACGTGTTGAACGAGAGCTCATCCGCAATGCAACCAGCGGCTCCCGCGCCGTGGAGACCGTGGCGTGTCGCGCCGCTGTCGGCGTTCGAGGTTGCCGACGCAGCAGGTGTCGTCGGCTTGGTGCAGGTCGACGCGAAGAACTTTGTCGTGACGACTGCGTTCCGCTTCAGCGACATCGATGTTCAAGCGATGCTGGTGAAGCAGATCACCGACGCCGGCAAGTCCGACGCTCAAGCGAAGGCGATGATGACCGACGCGTGCAACTACACCCTCGGCGCCGAGGACGACACCGACATGGCATCGGTCCCGAGGTTCATGCGCTGGTTCGAGAACACCTACGGACTGCACACGCTCGCGGCGATCATCCACGACCGTCTGATCACTTCCGGCAAACCGAACTCGGGCGCGCTCGGCAGCGACACGCTGTCCG
>DASWRR010000113.1:0-10398 GCA_036403055.1 Ilumatobacteraceae bacterium
AGCCTGTCGAGCGTCCCCTGGTCGGCTTGGAAGTTCCCGTCGTGGTGCGCGACGGGGAGCACGATGCTCTCACCGGCCTTATACTGGGCAGTGAAAAGGCTCTGGCTGTTCTCTACTCGGAGCGCGACGTTTCTGCAGACGAATTTCAACGCGCTGTTGCGCATCAGGGCGCCGGGTAGAAGCCCCGCCTCCGTCAGAACCTGGAAGCCGTTGCAGATCCCGATGACCGGCTTCTTTGCGGCGACGAACGCGCGGAGGACGTCGCCGACACGGTGCTCGAGTTGCAGTGCGAACATCCGCCCGGCACCGAGCGCGTCGGCGTAGCTGAAGCCGCCGGCGATGACGACCATTTGCGCGCCATCCAGCAACGCAGGCCGCTCGATCAGTTCTGCGAGCAACGTGATCCGCGATTCAGCACCCGCGAGGTCCAACGCAAAGGCGACGTCGTCGTCGCGGTTGGTACCCGCGGCGGCGAGCACGAGTGCGGTGGGACGACTCATGGCCGCGCTCCGAATGCGGCAACGAGTACGTCGAGAGCGATCGGATCGACGCTCGGCAGTCTCAACGCCGGATCAGTGATGACCGTGCCGAGCACCGTCACCGACTCGCCGAGCGTCTCCGACATCCACTGGAGTGAGCCGGGTTCGATCTCGCACACGAACCGGCTCGACGACTCGCTGAACAACGCGGACACCGGGTCGGGACCAGGAAGCGTGTCGATCGAGAGGCCGAGCCTGCCGCCGATCGCCATCTCCGCAAGCGCCACCGCGAGACCACCTTCGCTCACGTCGTGGCATGCGAGCACGCGACCGGTTCGCAAGATCTGATGGAGGCGCCGATAGCGGGCCGGCGCTCCGGGATCGACCGCCGGAACGGTGGACGCGGCGGCGGTCTCGTTGACCTTCGCAAAATGGCTTCCGCCGAACTCGCACGCCGTCGTGCCGATCAGCACGACGACGTTGCCCGGCTGTTTGAGATCCGGAGTCACCACCGTGTTGACATCGGGTACATGACCAATCGCGGTGATCACGAGCGTGGGAGGCACTGAATGCCGGGCGCCATCGGCGCCGATGTACTCGTTGTTCAGCGAATCCTTGCCACTGACGAACGGGGCCCGATGGGCGATCGAGGCGTCGCAGCATCCGCGCACCGCCGCAACGAGATCGCCGAGTGTCGACGCCCGCCGCGGATCACCCCACGAGAAGTTGTCGAGCAGCGCGATGTTGTCGGGGTCGGCGCCGACTGCCACGACGTTGCGGATGGCTTCGTCGATGACCGCATGCGCCATGCGCTCGGGGTCGATCTCGCCGAACCACGGGTTGACTCCGATGCCGATCGCGAGACCGTGTGTGTCGCGCGGGTCGGCGATCACCACCCCGTCGGCGTGTCCGTCGCGACGCGGACCCACGAGCGGCCGGACGACGGTGCTGCCGAGGATCTCGTGGTCATACCGGCGGATCACCGCTTCCTTCGACGCGATGTTCGGATGGCTCAACAGTGCGATCAGCGTTGCCCGCACGTCTCGGCACTCGGGTGGCTCTGCCTCGTTGCGATCCGGCGATCGCACGACAGCGAACATCTCACGCTGTGGACGACCGTCGTGAAGGAACTCGGTGTCGAGCTCGAGGACGATCGTGTCGCCGTGTCGAACGCGGAGGACGCCGTCGCCCGTGAACGTGCCCAGCGCCGTTGCTTCGATCCCGTGCCGACCGCAAAGTTGTTGCAAATGCAACCATGAGGATTCCGCGACCGCCACGACCATTCGCTCCTGGGCCTCGCTGAGCCAGATCTCCCACGGTCGCAGGCCGGTATATTTCAACGGCGCCCGCTCGAGATCGACGGTCGCGCCGACACCTTCGGCCATCTCGCCGATCGCCGACGACAGACCGCCGGCACCGCAATCGGTGATTGCCGTGAACAATCCGGACGCCTCGCGAAGCACATCGATCAGCAGCTTTTCGACGATCGGATCGCCGATCTGAACACTGGCGCCGGCGACATCGCCGGTCGTTGCGTCCATCGTTGCGCTGGAGAACGTTGCACCGCGCAATCCGTCGCGACCGGTTCGGCCGCCGAGCACGACGACGAGATCACCGGGATGCGGGCCGGTCGTCACACGCGCGTCGTCCGCGACGCCGATGCATCCGCAGTAGACCAGCGGGTTCGCGATGTAGCCCTCGTCGTACAGCACCGCGCCGGCGATCGTCGGCAGTCCGATCTTGTTGCCGTAGTCCGCGACCCCGGCGATGACACCCGCCTCGATGAGGCGGGGGTGCAGGACGCCGTGGGGCACCTTGTCGGGTGCGAGGTCGGTTGGCCCGAAGCACAACACGTCGGTCACAGCGATCGGTCGGTGCGCCGCGCCCATCACATCGCGGATGACACCGCCGACGCCGGTGTTCGCACCGCCGAACGGTTCGATCGCCGACGGATGGTTGTGCGTCTCGGCCTTGACCGCGATCGTGGTGCCCCCAGTGAACGAGACGATGCCGGCATTGCCGACGAACGCGCTACGCAGGAACGGTGCTGCGATCGCGTTCGTGGCGTCGCGCAACTGCTGCATCAATGGCGTGATCGTCTCGCCGCTGTCGAGCGTGATGCTCGCTCTGAACGTCTTGTGGGCGCAGTGCTCGCTCCACGTCTGCGCGAGCGTCTCGAGCTCCACATCAGTCGGCGCCCGTCCTGCCGCGCGGAAGTGCTCGGCGATCGCGTGGAGCTCGGCGATGTCGAGCGACAAGCCGCGCTCGCGGTTCAGCTCCTCGAGCGCCTCGTCGTCCAGCCCGTCGATGTCGACGATCTCGACGGCCGCATCCGCCGTCACCCCCGTGTCGACGAACGCCGGCTCGATCGTACCGACGGCCCAGTGCTCGATGACCTCGTTCGCCAGCAGGCGGCGGGCGAGCGCAGACATCGTGCCGGCATCGACCTCGCCGTGGACCTCGTACCGCGTACCGGTCGCGACGCCCGCAAGTCGCGAACCGATCGTCTCGGCGGCGAGGGTGACCGCTTGGGCCGACGCGTCCGTGACACCCGGCAGCAACGCCGTCTCGATCGCGGTCGAGTCCGGCACCACCCAGTCACCGGTCTGCAGCAGTGGGTCGACGAGCAACCGGTGCAGCTGGTCGAGGTCGGCGTCGCCGGCGATGAACACCAGGTCAGCGACATCGATGCCGGTGATTCCGGTGAGTCCGAGCGCACGCGCATCCGCCAACAACGTGGCCGCACGAGGGTCTGCAACGGTTGATCGAATGGTCAACCGTTCGACTCCGCGCACGCCCGCGAAGTTAGGGGTCTTCGGTCGGACAGGCCCCGGAAGGCAAACGAAAAGTAAGCTCCGTCCACTGTGACCTGTCTTGTGCTCGTGCGCCACGGAGAATCCAAGACCACGGTGGCCCGGATCATCGGTGGGCCGCGTAGCTGCACGGGCCTCTCAGACCTGGGCCGTCAACAGGCTGAGCGGCTGCGCGATCGATGGAAGGTCAGTGGCGAAGTCATGGCCGACGTGCTGATCTGCAGCCAGTACGCACGTGCCCGTGAGACGGCGGAGATCATCGCGCCGGCGCTCGGCGACCTCGAGATCGTCGAGGATGCCGGCTTCGGGGAGCACGATCCGGGGCCCGATTGCGACGGGATGGCCTTCGACGATTACGTCGCCCAGCACGGCACGGGCTTCTGGGAGGGCGATCCGTTCGGCACGAGCTTCCCTGGTGGCGAGACGATTGCCGCGTTCCAGTTTCGCGTCGGCCAGGCGATTCGCCGGACGATCGAGGCGTATCCCGAGAAGATGGTCGTGATCGCTTGCCATGGGGGAGTCGTCGATGCCGCACTGCGGCTCGCCTTGAAGGCGCCCGGCACCGGTGCGTTCGAGATCCGCACGCTCAACACGTCGATCACTGAGTTGCACCTGGTCCGCGACAACCTCTGGCGCCTGATCCGCTACAACGACGTCGGCCACCTCGTCGGCCTCCCCGACCAGACGTACCCAGTCCCCGACGCCGACTGACCCAGCCGTGAGTCCGGTGTGACCGCCTGCGCGCGATCGGGCTCACGCGACGGCCAGGCTTGGCGCCCAAAGGTGGCGTGTGAGTCCGGTGTGACGGGATGCGCGCGATCGGGCTCACGCGACGGCTGGCGCGGCGGCTCTCCGGCTGGATCGCCGGGCAGGCTTCACCGCCGGCTTGGCGGTCGCCGCTGCGGCCGCCGCTGCTGCGTCGAGCAGTTCTGCCATCGCCTGCTGCAGGAGCTCGGTCATCAGCCACACGTCGGGGACGAGGTCCCGGCAGGCGATGAAGCCGAAGTCGAGGTTGCCGTTGTAGCTCTGGACGGTCATGTTGAGGCCCTGACCGTCGGTGATCGTCGACACGGGATAGAAGTGCTGCAACTTTGCGCCGGCCATGTACAGCGGCTCGCTCGGCCCGGGGACGTTGGAGATGATGACGTTGAACGGCGGGTTCATGCGATCGGTGATCTTCATCCGGCTGGCCATCCGCATCGCTCGCGCCGCGATCGCCGGCGGCGCGAATTGCGTGTAGTCCATCAGGGTCTCCGCCGGAATCGCGGCAAGGTTTCCCTTTGCGATCGTCATGCTCTGCTGCACGCGCCGCAACCGCTTCACCGGGTCGGCCTCGTTGGTCGCGAGTTCTGCGAGCAGGGCCGACACCCGGTTCTGATAGGTGTCCGACTCGTCGCCGCTGCGGACGCTCACGGGCACCATCGCGATGAGGCTCTCGGCCGGAAGGCAGTCGTGATGTTCGAGGTACTGCCGCAGCGCTCCCGAGCACAGCGCCATCACCACGTCGTTGAAGGTGCATCCGAATGCTCGGCGGACGGTCTTTGCATCGTCGAGTGAAACGGTGGTGTACGCGAATCGGCGATGTGCCGTGATCGCCGCGTTCCACGGCGTCCGTGGCGCGTGCGTCGGCGGGAGGGCCGGCGGTCGGTCCGTGTCGTCGCCGTACTGCGATCGCAGCCGCTGACGCATCATTGCTCCGACAGCGCCTGGCATCGGTTGGGCGATGATGTCGACGAGCGACCGAAGCCCGCCGGACCGCGACGCCTTGGCGAAGTCGCGTGCTGTCCTCACGCCGAGACGAATCATCTTCTCGGGTCGGCGGACGAACTCGGCGAGGGTGATCCGCAGCATCTCCTCGTCGGTGGGCAGTCGTTCCGGTTCCCACGGACTCAGCGGAGCGATGGGGCGCACGCTCGGATCGACGTCGAGGATCGCGGCGAGCATCAGCGCGCCCGCCGCACCGTCGATCGCCGCGTGGTGCACCTTCGTGAGCTGAGCGATCTGCGTTCCGTTGGCGACGCCTTCGATCACGTACAGCTCCCACAACGGTCGCGATCGGTCGAGCGGTCGCGCCACGATCCGGCTGATCACCTCGGCGAGTTGCTCGGGCGTGCCCGGCGGTGGGACTGCATGATGACGAACGTGATAGTCGATGTCGAAGTCGGGGTCCTCGACCCAGTACGGCAGGTCCAACCCCATCGGGACTTCGACGAGTCGGCGCCGAAACGGAGCGAGTTGTTCGATGCGTTGCAGGATCGTCTGCTTGGTCGCCTCCAGCCCGGCTCCGCCCGGCGCACCTGTCGGGTCGTAGATGTTGAGCGATGCGACGTGCCCGAATGCGCAGTCGGTCTCCATGTTCAAGAAGCTCGCATCGATGCCGTTCAGTTGACGCATGGTCGAACTGTACGCCGCGGTCGAACGGCGATCGGCCGGGGATGATAGGACTTGCGCATGGGTAGTTCGACCGGCCTCACGGAGATCGCGGACGGATGTCATGCGTATCTCCAAGCCGACGGAAGTTGGGGATGGAGCAACGCCGGCTTGATCATCGGAGACGGCGCATCGCTGCTCGTCGACACGTTGTTCGACCTTGCGTTGACGCAACGGATGCTCGATTCGATGACGGCATTCACGCGGGTTGCGCCGATCGCTCAGGTCGTCAACACGCATGCGAACGGGGACCATTGCTTCGGGAACATCTTGTTGGACGACGCCGAGATCATCGCGACGTCAGCGACCGCGCACGAGATGGCCGAGGTGCCACCTTCGCTGCTCGCCGGCCTCAACAGCGCACCGGGCGAAGTGGGTGAGTTGTTTCGCAGCTTCTTCGGGGCGTTCGATTTCGAGGGGATCGAGCTGCGCTTGCCCGACCGGACGTTCGATGGCCGCATCGACCTCGATGTCGGAGGGCGAGTGGTCGAGCTGATCGAGGTCGGGCCCGCGCACACGAGTGGCGACACGCTCGCGTACGTCGCCGACGCGAAGACGATCTACACCGGCGACATCTTGTTCATCGGCGGGACGCCGATCGTGTGGGCAGGCCCTCTCGGCAACTGGATCGCGGCGTGCGATCTCATGTTGGGCATGGACGTCGAAGTCGTCGTACCAGGCCACGGGCCGATCACCGACAAGGCCGGTATCGCGTCGGTTCGCGACTACCTCTCCTTCGTCGACGATGCCGCCGGTCGCCGTCACGCCGACGGTGTCGACGCGTGGGAAGCGACCCGCGAGATCGCCGCCGACATCAAAGCGCGCCCGGACTTCGCGTCACTTGGGGAGTTCGGGCGGATCGCCGTCAACGTCGACACGGTCTACCGTCACCTTGATCCGTCGTACGTGTCACCGAACGTCGTCGAGCAGTTCCGGCGGATGGCAGTCCTCGAGAGCCATCCGTGACGTCGCGACGCGACACTTCAACGTAGAACCTCGTCGTCCGCGATCGGGACGTAGCCCGACGCTCGTCTCGCGGCCGTGCCACCGGATCGGGTCGCGATCGATCGACGCACCGCGAGCACCCAGCCGACCACCGCGCACAGGCTGAAGAAGAACCATTGGATGGCGTAGGAGAGGTGCGGGCCTTCGTCGAGCGTCGGCGCAACGATCGGCTCCAACGAGGGGTCGTCGGCCGGTGACGATTCCAGCTGTTCGATGTACATCGGGGCCACCGGTGCGTCGAACTGCTTCGACAGCACATCGATGTCGATTCGACGGATCTGCGTCAGTACGCCGGTGCTCGCGTCGGCGGTCTGGCCGATGCCGCGCCGTTCGGTCTGGCGCAATCGTCCGACGATCTGCACTGGGCCGCGCGGGACGGCTGGAGCGCGGTCGGTCTGGGGCAGGAACCCACGGTTCACGAGCAACAACGATCCGTTGGTGAGGCGGAGCGCGTCGACGATGTTGCGCCCCGGCACGCTGCTCTGCGAACGGTTGACGACTTCGAACTGTCGGTCAGGATCGAACGTTCCAGTGACCTGAATGCGACGCCACTCGACCGAGGACGGGTTGCCGAACGCGGGTTCAACTGTGTCGAACGACGCGACGGGTTGGTTCGCGTTCGCCCGCACGTTCGCGTTGAACTGACGACGGTGATCGAGACGGCGTAGCTGCCAGAACCCGAGGTTGACCATCGCAACGACGAGGATCACGACCAGCACGTGGAACGCGATCCACTTCGGCGAAACGAGGAAGCGATACCGCCGCGGCCCACCGGCTTGCGGCTCGGCGGGATCGGCGGTCATCAGCGTCGCAGGCTACCTTCGCACTCGATGACACCAGAGGCGCTCACGGAATCGTGGCTGAGCGAGGTGTTGGGAAATGACGTGAGAGTCGTGTCGACGAGCCGCATCGGTGACGGGCTGGTCGGGATGAACATTCGTCTCGAGATCGAGTCCGACGGTTCGATCCCGCGTTCGCTCATCGCCAAGCTGCCGTCGCCCGACCCGGTCAGCCGGGCAACCGGCGTCGCGCTGCGGAACTACGAACGCGAGGTCGGCTTCTACCTGGAGATCGCGCCGACGGTCGACATCCGGGTGCCGCGCTGCTACCACGGTGAATGGCATCAGGACTCAGGCGACTTTGTGCTGCTGATGGAGGACCTTGCGCCCGCACAACAGGGCAACCAGATCACGGGATGCGACGCGGGAGACGCACGAACGGCCGTCCTCGAGCTCGCCAAGTTGCACGGGCCACGGTGGGGCGACACGTCGTTGGACGACATCGAATGGTTGAGCAGGCGAACGCCCGACGATTCGGCGCAGCTCGCCATGCTGTGGGCGATGTTCGTGCCGGGCTTCATGAAGACGTTCGGCGCGTACCTCACCATCGAGGCGACCGAGTTGATCGAACGATTCGGAACACAGATCACGGCCTGGGTCGACGGTCGCGCCCGGGCGAACACGGTGACGCACGGCGACTACCGCCTCGACAACTTGATGTTCGGCGGCCCTTCAGGTGGCGCGCCAGTTGCCGCGGTGGATTGGCAGACGCCGGCCCAGGGCGTCGGGATCACCGACGTCAGCTACTTCCTCGGGGCCGGACCGGAACCCGTCGAGCGTCGCCGCATCGAACGATCGCTGGTCGAGGAGTACGGCGCCGCGCTCGCCGACTACGGCATCGAAGTCGACGACGAAGACCTGTGGACGCAGTACCGCCGTGAGGCATACGCAGGCATCGTGATGAGCGTGATCGCATCGCAGATCGTCGGGACCAACGATCGCAGTGAGGCGATGTTCGCGGCGATGGCGACACGGCACGCGCAACACGCGCTCGATCTCCAAAGCGAGTCGTTGTTGTGACCGACCTACCCGACTTCCACATCCCTCACGCGGAGAAGATCGAATGGATGATCGAGGAGCACGGGTGGGCCATCGAGCCGGTTGCCGCGCGGCCCGACCTCGATCCGCCGATCGCCGGTTACATCTACACGATCGGGTTTCCCGAGGCGTTCGACTTCCCCGAGGTGGTGCTCTTCGGGCTCACACCGTCGGCCGCCCGCGGGCTGTTCGATCTGCTTGCCGATCTGCTGTGCGACGGCACTGAGATTCCCCGCGGCGTGGAGTTGACAGGATTGTTCGACAACGATCTGCGATGCATCTTCGCGCCCGTCGACGTCGCCGAATGGTCCGAGTTGTTCGCGACCGGTGTCGCCTGGCGTCGAGGAGCCCCGTTCGAAGTGGTGCAACTGCTGTGGCCGGACCGCAACGGGTTCCTTCCGACGGAGCCGGGTTTCGATCGGCGTCTGGTGTTGGCTCAGCCGGTGATCGGCGTGGTCAACGGAACGACCTGAACTCGTTGAGATCGGCTGCGAGCCGATCGAGAGTGGTCAGATCGCTTGACGCGAGCCGGCGCCGTTGCTGTGACTCGATCGGCGCGGCGGCGAGCAGCTCGTCCCACGTCGCATTCGGCATGTCGAGGACGATCCGCAATGCTGACGAAAGCGCGGCAACCGGATCGTTGTCGTACTCGGCCAAGAGCCGTTCGGCATCGACCTTCTTCAGCCTGCGGATGGCCGGCCCGCCGATTGCTCTGCGAGACGCCGTGCCTCGACGCCATCCGTTTCAACCGGCCGTTCTTCGACGCACCATGGTGCGCCGTGCTCGACGAGCAGTGCCATGAACGGATCGGCGGAGAACGCCTCGGGTCCCTTCACGCCGGCACCGTTCCATTCGCCCGTTGCGAGCATCTCCAAGGCGACCGCGGGGTGCACCGCCGTCTGCCACACGACCGCTTGGTGGCCGAACTCAGCCATCGTCCACTGGTTGTCGACGATTTGGTAGATGTAGGTCTGCCGCGGCGATCCGTCGAGGCCGAGGCCGGTCACGAGCGTGCCGGCGCACGTGCGACCGGTCATGCGGTGGCCGAGCTCCGCCGGGTTGGGCAGGACCGCCGCGACGAGGTCCCGCGGCGACACTTCGACACCGCGGATCGACACCGGCTTCGTCGAATCGAGACCGAGCTTGTGGAGCGTCGCCAGGACGTCCAGGAACTCGTCGCCCAGTCCGTACTTGAAGGTGACGCGATCGACGTCGATCCATCGCGGGATCAGGAGCACCTCCTCGTGCTCGACGTTGACGCACTTCAACCGTCCGATGCCTTCCGGGAAGTCGAACAGCTCCGGCTCGGAGAACGGAGCAGTCGTGAACCAGCCGCGCGCTCGTTCGTACACGATCGGGGGGTTGAGGCATTCCTCGATGGTCGTCCAGATGCTGAACGTCGGGGCGAACGCGAAGCCCTCGATCACGAGGTCGCTGCCGTCGCGAACCCCGATCTCGCGAATCGTCGAGAACAGATGATCCGACGCGTACCTCGCGGCGACGTCGGAGAACCCTGGCTCGACTCCCATGCCGACGAGTGCGAGCAAGCCGCGCTCGGTCCATGCCTCGTCCGCCGCGAACTGCGCCGCGCCGAGGCTGGTGCCGAGTTCGTTGTAGGGATCCGTCGGGTGCGGCGATGACAGGTGCATCGCCATGTCGAGGTAGTGGCAGCCTGCCTCGAACGCGGCCTCGAAGATCGGAGGGTTGAAACGAGGGTCGCAGGCGTTGACGATGACGTCGGCTCGCGCCGTCCTCGCCAACTCGACGACATCGAGCCGCGTCGACGCGTCGACG
>DASWRR010000114.1:0-5612 GCA_036403055.1 Ilumatobacteraceae bacterium
GGCGCTGCGGTGGATCAACCGCAACGACCCTGTCGCCGCCTGAGGCGCACAAGCTCACGGGTAGCGTGAGGGTGATGCCAGCCCTGTCGACGATCCTGTGGTTCGTCGGCGGCCTCGCGCTCGCAATTGTCCTGTGGAAAAGCGGTATTGGCCTGCTGCGCAGTTTCACCACGCCGATGTCCGCACCTCCACCTCCGGGTGAACTCCGCAAGATCAACGTGAGGTATCGCTGCAGCGTCTGCGGCCTCGAAATCAAGCTCACGCTGGCCCCGGACGAAGATCCGCCGCCTCCTCGGCACTGCCTGGAGGACATGGACGTCGTCGCGCCGCTCTACGACTGATCTCCACAGGCTGTGGATAAATATGTGCGGAAACTACAAGTGTGTGAGTTGTGCTAACGCCACTTGGTCGCGACCCACAGCCCGGCGAGCAAGAACCCGAGCCCGATCAAGACCGGCGTATTAGTCGTATCCCAGACCACATACCGAGACAAAATCGCGAGCACACCGATCCCCAACAGCGTGAGCATCAGCACCGGAACCCACCGCGGACTTTCATAGAAGTCCTTCGGCGTCGGCGGCGTGTACCGCGACGAAGCCGAGACGCCGGCCGACGACGTGGTGATCGGCTCGTGCGTCGTCGTCGCCTGCCCGGGTCGTGTGCCCTTCGGGGTCACACGACCGGTTGTCTTACGTTTCGGGGGAGCCACGGCGTCAGAGCATAGGCCACAGAAAGCATTCGACACGACCGGTAGCTCTGCGACAATCTGGGCCCGTGACATCGCCGCGCGTTCTCGTCATCGACAGCTACGACAGCTTCGTCTACAACCTCGTCCAGTACCTCGGCGAGCTCGGCGCCGACCCGATCGTCGTTCGCAACGATCAACTGACGGTCGACGAAGCGTTGGCACTCGAACCCGATGCGGTCCTCCTCTCGCCCGGCCCCGGGCGGCCCGAGGATGCCGGGATCATCTGCGATGCCGTTGCCCCATTCGCAGAACGCGGCACGCCCGTTCTCGGCGTGTGCCTCGGGCTGCAAGCCATTGGCGAGGTGTACGGCGGCGACATCGTGAGGGCGCCGTCGCTGATGCATGGCAAGACCTCGCCCATCGAACACGATGGCACCGGCGTTTTTCGCGGGCTGCCGTCGCCACTCACGGCAACGCGCTATCACAGCCTCGTGATCGACCCGACGACGATCCCATCGTGCCTCGAAGTGACAGCGACATCAGACGACGTCGTGATGGCGGTCCGACATCGAACGCTGCCGATCGAAGGCGTCCAGTTCCATCCAGAAAGCATCCTCACGGTCGCCGGCCACGACCTCCTGCGCAACTTCCTCGAGGGCGCTCGACCGCACACGTTGGCCTGACCGCCGGACGATCTGACCGTTTGACCGAACCGAACTACGGCGCAGGAAGCGTGTCGTTCTCCGTCGCGTCGTTGTTCGTCGAGTTCGGATCGGTCACGCCGCTCGGCGCCTTCACACTCGTCTGTGCTTTGAACGGCCCCGTTGCTGTCGCGCTGACCGTGCCCTTGACGGTGAAGGTCACTGAACCACCGGACGGAAGGTTGACGGTGTCGTTGATGTTCCCGTCACCGCTTCCACTCGCGGGACAACTTGCGCCGCCCGTTGCCGAACCACATACCCATGTCACGCTGGTCATCGGCGACGGCATGACCGTCGTGACGACTGCCGAATTCGCCGTCGACGGCCCGGAGTTGCTGACGACGATCGTGTAGGTGACCGAGGTCCCGGATGGCCCGCCGGCGATGTTGATCGACAGGTCGGCTGTCGGCGACGTCGTGGTCGTCGGCGCAAGCGTCGTGGTCGGTGCGAGTGTGGTGGTCGCCGGCGCGGCGGCCTTACCGACCTTCAGCCGAATCGTGGTTCCCGGGTTGACCGATTCGGTCGGCGGTATGTTCTGCGAGATGACGTGGCCGTCGTCGGGAGACCCGATTGCCACCGTGACGAACTGGACATCGGCGACGAGACCGCGGTTCGTGAGCTGATTGCGCGCCGCCGCCTCGGTCAGACCTTCGACCGGAGGAACCTTCACCTTCGCAGGGCCCGCTGACTCGACGAGCGTCACCTTCGCACCCTTGGCCACCGGCGTCCCCGCGACGGGATCCGTGCGGATCACGTTGTTCAGCGGAACGTCGGCACTCGGCTCCTGCGTCACCGTGACCTGGAACGTGTACGGGTCGGCCTCGAGTGCGGCCTTCGCCGCGTCTCCCGGTTGTCCGGTCATGTCGGGAACCGCGATGTCTGCCGGGGCCTGCGACACCGTGAGCACGACGACGGTGCCTTGCACAGCGGACTCACCGAAGGCCGGCGTCGTGCTCAACACGAGTCCGGGTCCGATCGTCGAGTCGGCGACGAACACGGTGTTCGGCGAGACGGTGAACCCCGCGCCGGTCAACGTGCTGGTCGCGTCGGCGACGGTCATGCCCTTCACGTCGGGGATCGGCACGGGTGCCTTGACCGGGTTGTAGAAGACGTTGATCGCTTGGCCGGTCTTCACGACCGTTCCAGCGACGGGATCGGTTCGAACGACCGCACCCTCGACCGCACCTGCGGTCGGCTCCTCGTTCTTGTTGAACGCCAGCCCGGCGTCAACCAGCTTCTGCGTGGCGTCGGCGAGTTGCAGACCGACGACATCCTCGAGCACGAAGGTCGACGCTTGGGCGTTGTCCTTCTTCAACACGTTGAACAACACAATGCCGCCGGCAACAAGGGCGAGCAGCGCAATGAACGCCGCGACGCCGTACCAGTTGTTGCGCTCGGGCCGCCGCTGAGGCTGTTGCGCCATCATCGTGGTACGGGCCATCACGGTCGTCGCACCTTGAGCCGGATTGGCAACCGTGCGCGGCATCGCGCGCGTCACGTTGCCGGCCGAGCCGGTGTCACCGCTGCGCATCGCCGGCGGCACGGCGCCAGCGACGGAGGCGAGTGCGAGCACGGGTTCGCCGCTGCGATACCGGCGGAGGTCGTCGCGCAACGCGTCGGCATTCGGGTAGCGCATGTTGGGATCTTTCGCCAACAACTTCGCAACGATCGCTTCGAACGGGCGAGGCACGTCGGCGACCAACTGGTTCAGCGGCTGCGGCAGATCGTGCACTTGCTTGTACGCGATGCTGACCGGGTTCTCGCCGGCGAACGGCGGCTTGCCCGCGACCATCTCGTAGAGCACGATGCCCAACGAGTACAGATCGCTGCGCGGATCGGGCTGCGCGCCCTGGGCTTGCTCGGGCGAGAAGTACGTCGCGGTTCCCATCACCGAACCGACCTGCGTCAAGTTGTTCTCGCTCGGCGCGTTCATCGCCCGTGCGATGCCGAAGTCGGCGACCTTCACCTGACCGTTCGCGCCGATCAAGATGTTCGCCGGTTTGATGTCGCGGTGGACGACGCCCGCCGCATGGGCGTTGCCGAGTGCAGCGGCGACCTCGTTCGCGATTTCCGCAGCCTGCACCGAGTTGACATGGCCGTTGGCGCGCAGGATGTCGGCCAACGTTCGACCTTGGACGTACTCCATCGCCATGAAGTAGGTGTTGGCGTACTTGCCCCAGTCGTAGACCGCGACGATGTTCGGGTGAGTCAAGTTGGCGGCTGATTGTGCTTCGCGACGGAAGCGCTCGACGAAGTTGGGGTCGGTGGCGAACTCCGGAAACAGCACCTTGATCGCAACAAGACGGTCCAGCAACAGGTCGCGTGCCAAGAACACGTCGGCCATGCCACCCCGTCCGATGCGCTGCTGGATTTCGTAGCGGTCGTTGAGAACCGTCCGCTCGCCGTTGTCTGTCACCTGCTGCCTACGCTGCTTTCCTGCGCGTCGAACGCGTCACGAGGTTATCCACGCTTCGTTGTCGATCTGGCGTCACGTCCATGTCAGCCGGGCGCAGCCGTCGGGTGGGCGAAGAGGTAATCGAGCACTTGCTTGGCGATCGGTCCGGCAAGCTTTCCGCCGGTCCCGGCGCTGATCTCGTCGTTCGGACCGCCCTTCAACACGACCGCGATCGCGTACTGCGGCGCCTCGGCCGGCGCGAAGCCGATGATCCACGCGTTCGATCGCTCAGGGCCTGTCGTGTTCAACTGCGCGGTGCCCGTCTTCGCCGCAGCTTGGATGCCACCCTCCAGCTGCATCGGCCGGCCAGTCCCGCGATTCACCACTTCGATCATCAACGACGTCAACGTGGCCGCGGTGTCGGAGGCGATCGGCGTCTTCCACACGGACGGTGTGGTCCGACTGAGCACGCCACCGCTGTGATCGAGCGTTGCGTCGACGACGTGCGGCTTCATCATCACGCCGCCGTTCGCGATCGTGCTCGCGACCATCGCCATGTGCAACGGCACCATCGTCGTACTTCCCTGCCCGAAGCCACCGATGGCGAGCAGCGGCAACTGATCGGTGAAGTCCGACACCTCGCCGAAGCTGCTCGCCGCCGGAGCCGGCAGGTCGAACGGCACCTTCTCGCCGACACCCCACTTCTTCGTCCCCTCGACCATCTTCTCCGGACCGAGCTCGATCGCCATCTGGGCGAACGGGATGTTGCAGCTGCGGTAGAAGACCTCGACCATCGACCCGCCGCACGCGGTCCCGCCGAAGTTCTGGATGGGGTCCGTGGTCTGCGGTGGGATGTATTGCTTCGTGCTCGGGAACTGACGGTCGAGGGACGTGATGCCGTTCTCGAAGGCGATCGATGTCGTGATCACCTTGAAGCTCGACCCCGGCATGTACCGCTCTTGGTACGCGTTTGCGAGCAGCGGTTTTCCCGGCACTGCGTTGAGGAACGTCAGCGCCTGTTCGGCGAGGACGGAGTTGTGCACCGCGATGTCGGCGGGGTTGTACCGCGGGTTGCTGATCATCGCGATCACCGCGCCGGTGTGCGGATCCATGACGACAACCGAACCTTCGCGATCTCCCAAGGCCTGCGCCGCGACCTGTTGCACGTCGGGACGCATCGACAGCAACACGCTGCCGGTGTTGTCCTGTCCGCTGAACAGACCGCTGATCGCGCGGATCTTCTGCTCGTTCGTGTCGCCCATCAACACGTCGTTCTGCGTTCGTTCGAGTTGGGTCGAGCCGAAGCTGAACGTGTAGTAGCCGGTGACGTTGCCGAACAGATCGCCGGTCGGATACTCGCGCTGGTACCGGAACTGGTCGCCGCGCGGCGTCGGCACGCTGCGCGCCAGCACCGTGCCGTCGGCCGCGATGATCGAGCCGCGCGGCCGGTTGAAGTCGCGCTCGGTCTGACGGTTGTTGCGCGGGTCGGCGTTGAGCTCGCGTTGGCGGCCGACGGCGAGCACGTTCAACTGCACGAACAGCACGAGGTAGCACGCCAGCAAGGCGACGGCGAGGCGGCGGATCTGCTTGTTCATGCGCGGACCTTTGCAGCGCGTCGTTGCCGGTACGCGTCGAATCGCTCACCGGTCGTCAGCTCGTTCGGCGTCTCGCCGAGACGGCGCGCGGTCGAGTCGCTGACGCGCACGAGGAGTGCGAGCAACACGTAGTTGGCCAAGAGACTCGACCCTCCGTAGCTGACGAACGGCAGCGCAATTCCGGTGAGCGGCACGACGCGCGTGACGCCGCCGATGATGATGAACGCCTGCAT
>DASWRR010000115.1:0-7233 GCA_036403055.1 Ilumatobacteraceae bacterium
ATGGTGAAAGCCAAGGTCGCCGCAGGTCGCGCCGCCGCAACCTACTGAGCTCGGTATTCAGTGCGTGACGGGGACGATCGTCTCGGGGAACCCTTTGACCAGGGTCTTGTGGCCCCACAGGCTCAGATGCTTGGGCCGTGACTCGAGGTAGGACGCGTCGGTGAAGACCTCTCCGCCGGTGAAGTACTCGAAGAGGATCCCGGTCGGGGAGAAGTGGTAGAAGGAGATCACTGGGTCCTGTGTGTGGCGTCCGAGTGTCATCTGCACCTGGAGCCCCTTCTCCGCGACGAGATCGTACGCAATTCCCACGTCGTCGAGCTCCTTGACCTCTATGCCGATGTGATGCAGTCCGAAGTGCCCAGGTATGCCGGCGTAGGCGAGGGTGTGGCTGCGCGGGTTCGAGCTCGGGCGGTAGAAGGCCGAGACCCGCCGCGAGCCTTGTCCGGCCCACGAGAGGCCCATGATCTCGCCAACGAAGTGCTTCAGCTCGGGAGTCACCTCCGGAACGGCGAGCACGATGTGACCGAGACCAGTCGCGTCGGCCTGGAACCCGCGGAACGGTCGCCCTGACACGAAGGTCTGGGGGTGGGACTCCTGACCGTAGAAGATCTCGTGCTGATATCCAGCCGGGTCCGAGAACTGGGCGACAGCATGCACGCCGCGTAGTTCGGCGAGGTCATCGTCGCCGACGATGACCTCGACCGACGCCTTTTCGAGCTGCTCGACTGCTGCTTCAAATGCCGGCCTGGAGCGCAGCTCCCAGCCCATGTACTTCACCGCGTCTTGTGGCCCGCTGCGCAGGGCGATTCGATCGCGTCGGTCGTCCATCCGCAGGTAGAGCGTCGAGTCATCACTTCGCTCACCTATGCCGAAGCCCATGACCTCCGGTGCATATTCGCGCCACGCCGCCACGTCTTTCGTTTCCAGACCGAGGTAACCGAGAGCCAAGATTTCCATGATGCGAGCATAGTAGGTTGCACAACGACGACTATGCTCAGGTCGATGACCGAGCTGCACGTGCGCGTCCTTCCGAACTGCTGCGGCTACACACTTTGTGTCGACATCTGTCCGGACGTGTTCCACTTGGACGACGCTGGCTTCGCGGTCGCGGCGGAGGGCCCCATCGACGAGACGTTGCACGCGAAGGTCGCAGAGGCGCGCGAATCGTGTCCGCAAGACGCGATCGAGACACGGGACTCACCATTTTCGTAGACCATGGTCCGCCGGGAAACACCATGAAAGGTACTGTGCGTCTGTGACCAGCGTGGACGATATGCGTGGCCGCATCCTCGACGGTGCGCTCGAGGCGCTCGCCGTGTACGGCAGTCGCCGGTTCTCGATGAGCAGCGTCTGTGATCTCGCCAAGATCTCGCGGGGCACCGTCTATCGGTATTTCTCGACAAAGGACGACCTCCTCAACGCGCTGACCGCGCACATGGGTAGTGATTTCCGGCGGCACATGCGCGAGCGGTTGCGCGACGAGGTCGAGCCCGAGCACCGCATTCACGCCGTCGTCGCCGCGATGTGGGACTACGTCGAGCAGACCCCCGTCCTCACGCAGCTTTTAGAAGCAGAGCCTGAATTCGTGAAATCGTTCTACGAACAGCAGTTTCCTGATCTCGTTCGTCTGGTCGCGACGAAGATGGCACCACCTAATGGCAAAGTTCAGCCTACGAAGGCGCAGCTCTTGGCAGCGGAATTGATGGTGAGGTTGGCGATGTCGTATCGCATCGTCGGCCGTTCGGCTGGAGTGCTTGCGCCTGACACCTTCAGCGACCTGTTCGCCGACATGCTGCTCGCGAACGGCGGCTTGGCAACTGGTGCGAAAAGCTAGGTAGAGGTCAACGGGCTTTGGCCCCGGCGACAGAACGGAGCGTCGTCGCAGCCCGTAGTGGACTGAATCGCCTGTCGAACAATTGCAGCTCGGGCGTCGCACTGAGAAGCTCGCGAGCATCGTCGATCCCGATGTGATCAACAAGCGCCCGGGTGACCAGGATCTGGCGAATGTAGCCAAATGCCACTTCCACGACCGCAGGGTCATCGGAATAGTGCGCCCACACCGACTCGTTGGTCGCGCCGGCGATCAGCGTTTGCGTAGTGTCTTTGACGACGACGAGCAGGTGGTGATGGAAATGGTCCTGCTCGAGACGTTCATCGGGCTGCACAAGGCTGACGAGCACACCGCGCGCCTGGGCGGCCAGCAGTGTTGCATCCAGTGACGCCAACTGGTCTGTCTCACCGAGCACCGTGACCGACCGACCCGCGGTGGCGATGAGGTCGCTGGCGCGCTCGATCACATCGCTCGCTCCCTGCACGTGGTGCGATGTCGGTGCCCGCGGCGGCTGCACCACTGCGTCGAGTTCGAGGGCCAGCCCGGCAAGACTTTGATCGACACGGTCACGCACCCGACGCAGAAGCGCATCAGCGGGGAGTGCCACATAGGTCGTGCTGTCGGATCCGGAATTGACCTCGAAGGCTGCTCCGCGCGCAGCGAGCTTGCCGAGCGTTTCATACACTGTGCTGCGCGGCACGCCACTGCGCTTGGCAACCTCGTAGCCGTTCATCGGCCGGTCGCTGGAGATGAGCGCAAGATACGCCTTCGCTTCGTACCCCGACATACCAACATCCTGCAAGCGGGCGACCAGTTCGGTGTGAGTACTCACCCGGTGAATCCTAGCGGTACCTGCCGTTTCGGCTGTGAATGCTCCGTGAACCCCGAAGAACGTATGTGACACTTATTGACAATCTTGTTCAATCCTCGTACGATGCGTGGCGATGAGGGGAGCAACCTGGCGATGAAGTTCGGCCTTTTTCACACGGTGCAATGGCCCGCAAGTCGTCAGCAGACTGACGTCTACCGCGAGGCGATGGACGAGATCGTGCTCGCCGACGAGCTTGGGTTCCACGCTGCATGGCTGACGGAGCACCACTTCAGTCGCCACGGGATCATCTCCGACACGATGGCAGTGCTCGCCTATCTGGCGGCGCGCACGAAGCAGATCCGGTTGGGCACGGCCGTCACCGTGCTTCCGTTCCACAATCCCGTGCGTCTCGCCGAGACCATCGCGACAATCGATGTCTTGAGCGGTGGCCGGGTCGATCTCGGGATCGGACGTGGCTATCAGTGGAGCGAGTTCAACGGGTTCAACATCGACATGGACGAGCGGGCGACGCGTTTCGACGAGGTGCTCGATGTGATGATGAAGTCGTGGGCCAGCACTGAGGCGTTTGAGTTCGAAGGCCCGCACTGGAAGTACGGGTTGGTCGATCCCCAACCGAAGCCGGTGCAGCGGCCGCATCCACCGATCTGGGTCGCGACGGAGAGCGATGACGGCTTGCGTCGTTGCGCTCGGGAGGGCTGGGGCGTGATGCTCCCCCAAGGGCGCCCATTGCACGTGGTCGAAAAGGCTGTCAAGGCGTACCACGACGCGCTTGATCATGAGGGTGTTCCGTTCAATCCGGAGATGCTCGTGCTGGCCCGCGCCCTGCATATCAGTGATTCCGACGACTCCGCATGGGCCGTCGCCGGTCCGGAGTATTCGGCATTCATCGAAGGGGCGATCGTTGCCGCGGCAGGGCCGAAAGGTCCGACCAGTCGTGCGCACAACCCGTTCGCCACCGAAAAGTTCGCCGACTCGGTCGTCTTCGGCTCACCCGAGACATGTATCAAGCAGACCGAACGTCTGAGGGATCTCGGTGTCGAGTACGTCATCTGGTTCACGCGATTCGGCGAGCTCGCCCACGCCGACACCATCCGGACTCTGGAGAGGTTCGCTTCGGAAGTGGCTCCAGCGCTCGACGTCGCCGAGGCGCTTCGATGAGCGCGATGCGTGCCGAATCCGTCACAGCTTTCGGGGCAGGCCGCGAACAGATGTCCGACGAAAATGCTCCGGCCGTGCTGAAGTCGTATTTTCTCGATCCGGCGCGTTCCATACCCACGCGAGTCGCCTGGCGCGTTGTCGGCTCGTCTTCCAGCCGGCGTCAGGACTTTGATCCCGCGCGAATCATCCGTCGGGCGTGCTCGACAGGCCTTCGGCCGAATTGAACACAAGGGGAGTATGACCATGGCTTGGACCATCGATCTCAGCGGCCGCGTCGCCATTGTCTCCGGCTCGGGAGGGCTCGGCGGCATCGGCGAGACCACTGCTCGGCTGTTGTGCCAGGCGGGGGCACGCGTTGTTCTCGCTGACGTCGCATCGTCCTCGCTTGACGCCGTGACAGCCGGTCTCGCCGGAGAGGGCCTCGAGGTCGCACACAAAGTCACCGACATCTCCGACGAGTCGAGTGTTCAAGAGCTCGTCGAGTTCACGCTCGACACATTCGGCCGGCTCGACATCCTCGACAACAACGCGGCATCGAACCACTTGGTGCCGCTCGATCGAGACATCGTGTCGATGGATGTCGATCTGTGGGATGCGATGTTCGCGACGATTGCACGCGGAACGATGCTGATGTGCAAGCACTCGATCCCGGTGATGGTCAGCCAGGGCAAGGGCTCGATCATCAACATCTCGTCCGGCAAGTCGTTGTCGGGTGACATCGATCAGGGCTGCTACAGCGCGGCCAAGGCTGCAGTGAACTCACTGACGCGGTCCGTCGCCACGATGTATGGCAAGCAAGGCATCCGTTGCAACACCGTGTCGCCGGGCGTGATCCAGACAGCGTTGATGCGCGCCGTCGTGCCGCCGAAGATGGCTGATCTGATGCGCGACAACGTTTTGGTTCCCGACCTCGGTGAGCCTCGCGACATCGCCGATCTCGTGGTCTTCCTCGCCTCCGATCACTCCGCATACCTGACTGGCCAGCTGTTCGCATGCGACGGCGGATGGTCCGAACACATGCCGGTGATCGATCAGATCCGCAAGATGGCGCCGGAAGACGCCCATCTGATTCCTCTGCCCGGATCGCCCGCCAGGACGTGACAGTTGCGCAGTGCGGCTACGCCCGCTGCTGTGTGACCGCCCTGATGATTGCCACGAAATCGGAGCTGAGGTCCGGTACGTCGACCCCCATGAGCTCGGCGACGATTCGCATTGCCGGATTGGCCAGATCCATCGTCGTTGACTGATCGAGGCGGCCGGCGCGCACGTGGCTGGCCGTCGATCGACTGACGATGATCGCCATGCGTGTCGCCGCGAGCAGTTCGTAGTACGGCAGGTCCTCGATGCTGCGCTGCGCGAAGCGCTCGTACGTGCGAACAGTTTCGTCGCGTGTCGGTAGACCAGGAAGTGTCTCGGTCTCGAAACCTTCGCTGTAAAAGCGGTCCATGAACAGCCACCACGCGAGGTCGACTTCGGCTGGTGCCAGCGCCGCCATCTCCCAGTCGAGCACGGCGGCAACACGAAGGTCGTCGGCGTAGATGATGTTGCCGGGACGGGCGTCGCCCCAGACGACACCGAGCGCGGGCCGCGTCGGAGCGGTGGCGCGAAGTTGGCGGACGGCAGCCGCGAGAAGCGGCACGTCACGCTCTGCTCGCGCGGTGTCGTGCCACTGCTCGATCCAGTGAAGGTATTGGTCGAGGCCCGGTTCGCCGCGGGAGGGATCGTCGAGGAACCGGCACGATGTTCGCCAGTCGACGCGATGGATTTCAGCGAGGGCGCTGAGACCGTTCTCCCAGACCGCGAATCGTTGTGTCGGAGGCAGTTCCGTCATCCACCCCACGAGGTTGTATGGCGGTAGATCGGATGGAATCCTGCCCCCGACCTTGTCCATCACGAACATCGGCATGCCGACGACCGTTCCGTCGGGATCGGCGGCGACGAGGGGTGGTGTCGGCACACCGTGGCGCTCCATCGCCGTCATCATCCGCCACTGCAGCATGACATCCGCTTCGAGGAACAGACGGCTTGATTCCGGTTGGACCCTGACAACGAAGTCGCGATTGCTGATGACCGAGCCGGCTCGAGTGATGGCTTCGACGGACCACGTCTCGTTCGAGAACCCCTGCTTCGGGATTGTGACCGACTGGATCTCCACCGCGTCGGTTCCCGGCAGTGTGGAGGCAAGCCACTCGGCGAGACGCTGTGCAACTCCAGCAGCGTCACGAATCATGGTGCGTCGCCGGTGGTCAGAAGAACATGGAGAGGTTGGCGGTGCCGAGAGTGGATTGATCCACGAGGATTCTCCGCCGCACGAGCAGGAACGACTCGCCATTGCGTCGAAGGACATCTTCTCGAGTGCACGGCAGGATGTCGAAGGTCGGGTTGTTCAGGCGATTGCGAAAAAGCAGGCAGACGCTGCGAACCAAGACCTCGCCGCTGTCGCTCTCACGAACCTGAACGTTGGAGATGACGCGACGCGTGCGACTGGGTGGAGTCTCGGTCCAGGCGCTGGGCGACTCGAGCACACGCTTGACCCGAATCTGCAGCGATGCGCGAGTCTCGTCGAAGTGCCCCATCGAATCGGAGAAGCCGGCGCCGTTTGCACGCTGGACGGTCTCCCGAGTCGGCATGAAGTACTCGAGGTCTTCGGCCATCAGTTGCAACCACTCGTCGAACCGTCCGTCGTCGAGCATCCAGGCCTCTTCGATCAGGAAATCCATCACCTCGCAATACAACGGACTGGCGAAGCTCACGCGCTGCGACAGGAGGGTTTCGGCGGCGAATCCAGATGACATGTTGTTGGTCTCCTCGAAGCCAGGCCGCCAGAGCGGCGCTAGTGAGTGTACTACTATCGTTGTAGCCGATGTTCGGCTCGTTCGGCTTGTTGGCGGGCTGCCGCGACAGTATAGTCGTTAACAACTATGCCACCAGAATGGGCAGTCTTGGGAGGATTGGAATCATGACGACCACGAGCGAGCAGGGTAGCGATCTGGGGCACGGCCGAAGCGAGCCGACATTGCGCGACGGCACCCCCGTCGGAGACCTGTTCGACGACGAACGCCGCGAGGTTTCACGGCGAGTACTGTCGGATCCCGACTTGTACGAGCTCGAACTCGAGCACATCTTCGGCACGGCGTGGATCGGTCTCGGACATGTCAGCGAGATCGACAAGCCCGGCAGTTTCATGACCCGATACATGGGTGAGGATCCGGTCATCATCAGTCGCGACAGCAAGGGCGATCTCAACGTGATGCTCAATGCGTGCAGCCATCGAGGCATGCCGTTGTGCAGGACCGACAGTGGCGAAGGCAAGCAGTTTCGCTGCCCGTACCACGGCTGGGTGTTCAACCAGCAGGGTGCGTTGCTCGCGGCGCCGTTCGAGAAGGAGATGTACGGCGACGACTTCGACAAG
>DASWRR010000116.1:0-9212 GCA_036403055.1 Ilumatobacteraceae bacterium
CGCTGACGAGGATGTGCCACGGATCCCGAGTCTGACGCCACGGAAGGTCGCGCAGCCTCGGCAATCCCCATTCCAACACTTCGGTCGCACTGTTGCCGCTGCCCGTCAGGCCACCACGCGCCACTGTGGTCAGTCGCTCCAGACGTCGACGTCGTCGTACGGCCGTCGCCGGGCCGGGACGCTGTCTCGCTTCCACACCAAGACGCGACGACGGAAGTAGCAGACCTCTTGGCCGTCCTGATTGAACCCCTTGGTCTCGACGGTAACGACCCCACGATCCGGTTTCGACTTCGACGGCTGCACCTCCAGCACACGTGTCTCGGCGTGGATCGTGTCGCCGTGGAACGTCGGGAACTTGTGCTGCAACGTCTCCACTTCGAGGTTCGCGATGGCCGCGCCACTGACGTCCGGCACGCTCATCCCCAACACGAGCGAGTACACGAGGTTGCCGACGACGACGTTGCGACCCTGCACGCTCGCCGCCGCGAACCAATCGTTGGTGTGCAACGGATGATGGTTCATCGTGATCATGCAGAAGAGGTGGTTGTCGTACTCGGTGATCGTCTTGCCGGGCCAGTGCCTGTAGACGTCACCGACGACGAAGTCCTCGAGGCACCGCCCGAACGGCCGCTCGTGGGACGTCATGGGATCCGAGAGTAGCTACACGCGTGCGTCGCCGTCGGCCTTCGAGCCCTGCACCAACCTGCGAGCACTACGGTCACCTTCTCATGTGGCCGTTGATCGGTGCCCTCGCGGTCCTCGGGCTCAGCGCCAATGAACCGACGGCGCTGCTCGTCGTGCTCGTGGTCCTTCGTTCGGGCCGTACTCGTGGTGCTGCGTTCGTCGCCGGCTGGGTTGTCGCGCTGATCGTCGTCGCCGCGGGCGCCGGCTTCGTCGCCCGGCTCGGCTTCGGCTCGCGTCGAGGTGGCCCTCGACGCGTGACGCTCGTGATCGAACTCGTCATCGGTGTGGCGATGGTGGCCTGGGCGACGTGGTACTGGCTGCACAACCGTGGGAGAGCGCGATCAGTCGAGGTGCCGCGGATCCTGACGCGACTGACGTCGATCCGAGTGATCCCCGCGTTCTTCACCGGCCTCGCCACGGCGACCTACCCGCCGGCGATCGTGGCCGGAACCACGCTGCTGCGCTCTGATGCTTCGCCGCTGGCCCGCGCCCTTGGACTCGCCACGTTCGTCGCGGTCGGCACCGTCATGGTCGCGACGCCCGTGGTCGGCACGTACCTGTCACCGGCGTGGGCCGCCCGAAAATCTGATGCGCTGTTCGACTGGACGTTGCACCACCGTCGGATCCTGCTGACGACGATCGTCATCGCGGTCGGCTCGTTCATCGCAGTGCGCGCCGTGCTTCATCTCTCGGGCGCGGTGGCCGGTCACGGTGGGCACCGCTGATCACTCCGGCTTTTGTACCGCTAGGGAAGACGTTCGCGGCCCGAGCGTCGTTGCGAGAACCGCACGGCGAACTCGAGCGCTCGTTCGTTGTTCGACGGATCGGCGGCGATGTCGCGAAGCCGGCGAAGGCGCTCGCGCCGCTTGATGCTCCACGGACCCACTCGCAGCGACGCATAGAGAACACCACCGAGCAGGATGGGAAAGAAGAACTGCGCCAACCGGTACGTCGCCGACCCGAGCACCGCGGTCGAGCTGGGGAGACCGAACCCGACGAGCGCGATCGGCAGGCCACCATCGATGATGCCGAGCCCGCCCGGCGTGATGGGAATCACGGCGAGGACGTTCACGAGACCGAACGCGACGATCAACGCATCGACGTCCGTGGACGCACCGAATGCGCGGAGGAACACCCACAACGCTGAGGCGTCGAGCAACCAGTTGGCGGCCGCCCAACCGAGCACACGACCGAGCAGTCGCCGATCCGCGGCGAGGTCTTCGAGACGCAGCGCGATGTGACGAACCCCTGCCGCGGTGCGATCCTCGCTCAGCCGCAGTCGCCGGGCGACCCATCGCAGGATGCGTTCGGCGCGCCCCTGGCCCTCCATCAACCCGAAGACGATCCCGCTCGCGATCAACATGAGGACGATGCCGGCGATCGCGGCGGTGGCGTATCCGGGGTTCACGCCGCGAATCGGAATGGAGACCATCAGCGCGATCCAGAAGATCAGGTTCAGGACGACTGCCGACCCGAGCCCCGCTGTCGCTAGCGCGAACCCGGCGTCTGGCCCGTTGACACCGGAGAGCGTCATCAGCCGGTAGCCCATCGCCGAGCCGGCCGCGCTGCCCCCTGGCACGATGCTCGAGAGCGCCTTCGTGCTCATCTGGATGCGGAACAGGCGAGCGCGAGAGATCTTCTGCGCCTCGTCGCCGAGCGCGGCGCGTGTCAGCAACGTGTAGGCGAACAGCGCTGACACCTCGAGGATCAAGCCCAGCGCGAGCAGCGTGGGGTCCACCGTGCGCAGCTTGCCGGTGGCCTCGCGAACGCCCGGCACGATCGTCACCATCGCGAAGTACACGATCGCGAAGAAGGCCAGCAGCTTCAGCGTGAATCGGAACGGACGGAACCGGCGTGGGCGCGGAGGGCCACCCGTGTCGTCCGATGACACACGGGGCAACTCACCCGTAGCTGGGTCATCCGACTCGATGGCCATCGTCTACTGCTTACTCCAAAATCGTCGCCAGTGCTGGGTATGAGACCGGTGACACGCCAGCATCCCGTGACCGTGACCCGATATCTTCGTTGGCAAGGTAAAGGGAGAATCTCATGAAGCGGATCATCTTGGCCGGCGCGATGGCGCTGCTGGCAGCGTGCGGCAGCAGCGGAAACAGCAGCTCCTCCGGGTCAGCGACGACCGCCGCCGCCTCCGTTACGACGGCCGGCTCCGCCTCGAACACCGCGCCGGCAGCGACCTCGGCAACATCTGGCACCGACGCGACCGCGACCACGATCTCCGGCACGGGCGACACGATCACCATCGACAACTTCGGGGACATGCCGCCGAAGTGCATCGAACTGTTGAGCTCGTTCCTCAAGAAGATCGAGCCGGCTGCCTCGGCGATCCAGTGGGACAAAGCAACGCTTCGCGATTTCGAAGCGTTCACCGACAAGTACAAGACCGAATCGGATGCGTTCGACACCGAGACTGCCGCCGCAGGTTGCAACAAGTACAACCTCAGTGGCTCCGACTCGAAGCAGTTCGAACAGATGGCTCAGTTGGCTTCGACAGAAGCGCCAGGGACGCTCGGGTTCATCAACTTCCTCGGCGCGTTGTCGGCCAACGCCACGGCCACCGCTGGTTCGGTTCCTGCCGACTGCGCCGGCACGATCGCGGCCATTGAGCCGTACCTGACGAAGGGCGTGATGAAGGATCTGACGATGGCCGAAGTGACGAAGTTCGGACAACTGATGTCAGCCGTCAGCAACGTCTGCAACGACACGGAGTCGTCGGCCTTCTTTGCTCGCGACGACGTCAACGCGTTCATCAAGGGCTGACGCCCATCCGTTCGGTCGCCGCTACGCGGAGACCGGCACGCTGTTGATGATCGTTCGTAGACGGCTGGTCAGCTCCATGCGATTGTCCGCCGGCGACTTGCCGAGGTGCACGACGGTGAGTTCGCGATCCGGCACGACGACGCAGTACTGACCTTCGTATCCATGGCACGCGAGGCTGCCCGGCTGGTCGCGCCACAGCCACCAGTGCCGCCCGTAGTCGAACCCGTCCTCGTCGCTCGCGACACATGTTCGGGCGTGATCGCGCCATCCTTCCGGAAGCACTCGTCGTTCATCGACGACGCCGTCGTGGCGATACAGCTCGCCGAACTTGGCGAAGTCGCGCGCTGTCGCGTCGACGTAGGACGAGCCGACGAACGTGCCGCGGCCATCGAACTTCGGAACCGCACTGCTCATGCCGATCGGTTCGAAGAGCCGGTCCTTCAAGAAGGATTGCATGCCGCTGCGGCCGCCACCGACGATGTCGCCGATGATGCCGGAGATGATGTTCGTCGTGCCGCTCGAGTAGTTCCACGTCGAGCCGGGACGGCGAATCATCGGCAGCGACGCGGCATATGCGGCCATGTCGTCCTGACCTTTGCCGAACAGCATCTCGATGCAGTGGCTCGCCGAATCGTCGACGTAGTCCTCCACCCACTCGAGGCCCGGACGCATCTCGAGGAGGTCCTGCAGCGTGATCACCGCCTTCGGAGTTCCTGACCAACCGGTCACTGCCGCCGGACGATCGAGCGCAAGACGACCGTCTCCCACGAGGATCCCGACCGCGGCGTGCGTGATGCTCTTCGCCATGCTCCACGACGTCAGCGGCGTGTCTCGCGTGATGGGACCACCGCGACCGAAGATCGTGTCGGGCGCGACGCCGTATCGCTCGAAGACGACTTCGCCGCGATGCATCACGACCAACGCGAGGCTCACGCCGTGCGGAGCATCGGCCGCGAACAACTCGTCCGAGATGCGCAGGATCGTTTCATTCACGAGTCTTCACGGTACCGAGATTGGTTCGAATGGCTCATTTCGATTCGACAACGTCACTGTTACAACTGCTCCATGGGACGAATTGACATGGGACGGAACCATCGTGCGCGATGGGCCGCCTTCGGTGCAGCAGTTGCGGTGAGCATTGGTGCGGGCGGATTGATCACACTTGCGAGCGCGTCGGGCGGCGGCGCGTCGAGCTTCACAGCAATCACACCGTGTCGCTTGCTCGACACGCGCGTCAACGGTCCCGCGACCGGTGAGACCCCGCCGCGCACGACCCCGTTGGGCAAGAGTGAAACGCTGACGGTCACGGCTCGCGGCAACTTCGGCAAGTGCGTCGATCTGTCGCCGACCGCGACGGGCGCGGTTCTCAACGTGACGACCGTCAACGCGACAGCGAGCAGCTACTTGACCGTGTGGCCCGCCGACCGTGAACAACCGCTTGCCAGCAACCTCAACTACGTCGCGGGTCAGGGCCCGACACCGAACCAGGTGACGACGGGCCTCGACTCGTCGGGCCGTCTGAGCGTGTTCAACAACGCCGGCAGCGTCGACGTCATCATCGATGTCGTCGGCCTGTACGAGCCGGCTTCCGGCGGTGGCGGCGGCAGTGGTTCGGGCGGCGCGACTGGCCCTGCCGGTCCAGCTGGGCCGAAAGGTGAAGCGGGCGAACCCGGACCCGCCGGCGGTCCGAAGGGCGACAAGGGAGACAAAGGCGATCAGGGTGACCAGGGCGAACAAGGCATGGCCGGTACCCAGTTCATGACGTCGTCGAAGCCCGACATCACGATGGGCAACGGGCAGTACTCCTCGATGCGCCTCGACGCCAACGGCAATCCGGTGATCAGCGATTTCGATCCGACGAACGGTGACCTCCGATTCACCCGCTGCTACGACCCGGGTTGTGTCGTCGCCCATTCGAACGTCGTCGACGACGGCGGTATCGGCGGCGCGCAGGTCGGGTTGTACACATCGCTGCGCCTCGACGAGACCGATCTTCCCGTCATCAGCTACTACGACGCGACGAACGGCGACCTCAAACTGGCGCACTGCGCAGATCTCGATTGCGCCGACGCGACGGCGACGTCGATCGCGGTGGTCGACTCGACCGATGACCGCGGACAGTTCTCGTCCTTGGCGCTCGATTCCGCCGGTGATCCGGTCATCAGCTACTACGACGCGACGAGCACATCGCTGATGGTCGCGAAGTGCAACGACGTCAACTGCGATGGCGGCGACGACGCCCCGGGCGCCGCAGTCAGCACCGGTGAAGCCGGTATGGATTACGGCAAGTACTCGTCGATCGCGATCGGGCAAGCCGATGACTTGCCCACTGTCGGCTACTACAACGCGACGAACGGCGATCTCGAGATGATCCACTGCTCGAGCGTCGACTGCTCCGACGGACCGTCGGGCGTGGTCGTGGATGGATCGACGAGCGATGTCGGCGCCGATCTTTCGATGGCACTCGACGATGCCGGCAATCCGGTCTTCGCGTACTACGACGCCGCGACGCTGGCGCTTGCCACAGCTCGCTGCGACGACGCCGACTGCAGCGCACCGGTCGTCAACGAGCCCCTCGTCAGCCTCCCCGGGTCGATCGACACAGGCGTCGCGTTCGACGAAACAGCGTTGGACTCGAGCACGGGACGGCAGCTCGCAGTGATCAGCCTCGTCGACTACTCCGACCCGACCAAGCCCGCGCTGCGAGTCGTTCGATGCAAGGACGAAGCGTGCAGCGACTTCTCGACGTCGGTGCCGGATCTTGTCGCCGGTGAGCTTCCGATGAACACGTCGATCGTCGTCGATGCCTACGGAAACCCGACGATCAGCCGATACGACTCGATCGTCAACCAGCTCGTCGTCGTGCACTGCGCCGACCCGATGTGCATCCCGCACGTGAAGGTCCTCGCGTCGCCGTAGCACGTCACAACAGTTCCCCCCCAACCATCATGTGAGCGCGTGAACCAGGCGGACGGTTCACGCTGCTCACATGATGCGCGTCACGGCGCCGGCGGTTCGACAAGAATTGATCGATGGATGTCGCGTCGGCGCTCGGCACGTACCTCGACATCGTCGACGCGACGGCACCGGGTCTCGTCGAGGGCCTGTACGTCGTCGGCTCGTACGCGCTCGACGATTGGCACGAGGGGCGGAGCGACATCGACATCGTCGCCGTTCTCGCCGAGCCGGCCACCGATGCCGACTACGGCACACTGCTGACCGCGCACGCGCTGCTCGAGCAACGTCAGCCGCTCCCGCACATCGATGGTCCGTACGTTGCGTGGACCGATCTGATCGCGGCACCGGCGACTGGACTCCATCGTCCATGGAGCTTGGACGGCGAACTGCATCACGACGGTGATTGCTTCGAGATCAACCCCGTCACGTGGCACACGTTGGCTGTCTACGGCGTCACGGTACGAGGGCCGGACGTGTCGAAGCTCAACATCTGGCACGAGGTCGAAGAGCGCGTGCGATTCGTGATCGACAACCTGTCGACGTATTGGCATCAGCTCGCCGAGTCGGTGGTCGCGGCGTCCGAGGACCCGAACGCCGCGTTCGATCTCGCGTCGTTCGAGTGGTGTGCGTTGGGCCCGCTGCGACTCCACTACACCGCGTTCACGGGCGACGTCACGTCCAAGCGCGAAGCAGGCGAGTACGGGATCGTCGTCACGCCGGACCGCATGCACGAAGTCCTTGGAGCCGCACTCACGGCCCGCGCGACGGGAGAAGGCGTCGTCACGACCGAGATGATGCTGGCCGCCGCAGACGTGATCAGTTGGACGGTGAACGAGGTACGCCAGGCAGCGGCGTGAAGTCGCGATCGATCCACTTGTGACCGACATCGGGTACCGGCCCGGTGGCGAGGGCAATCGCTTCGTCGATCGTGTGCGCCCGCTGCGCCAACATCCGATGCGAGTCGCGAACGAACCCGGCCTTCACCGAGTTGCACATCCATTCGAACAGCGGTCCCCAGTAGCCGTCGACGTCGAGCAGCACGACCGGCTTGGCGATGATGCCGAGCTGGTTCCACGTGAGCGCTTCGGCGAACTCGTCGACAGTTCCGAAGCCTCCCGGAAGGACGATGAACCCGTCGGCGAGCTCTGTGAGCCGCGCCTTGCGCTCGTGCATCGTGCGCACGACCTCGAGCGTCGTCAGCGCGTCGTGGGCAACCTCGGCGCGAACGAGTTGCTCGGTGATGACGCCGATCACCTCGCCGCCCGCCCCAAGTGCCGCGTCGGCGAGCACCCCCATCAACCCGACGTGACCGCCGCCGTACACCAACCCGATCCCGCGGTGCGCCAGAGCGGAGCCGAGCTGCTGGGCTGCCTCTCCGAACGACGCCGAGGTGCCCGCATTCGATCCGCAGTACACGCACACTCGCGTGGTTGGTTCTGAATGCATGCGTCAGCCTGTCACACCCGATCGGCGCACGAAACCCTCGTTTCCGAGTGTTCATCGTCGCGTCACTAACCTCGCACCCGATGCAGTCACCCGAACGCGACGATCGAGATCTGCCGTTCGGCGATCTCGCCGCGGCTGCTGACACCATCGAGATCGCCTCGAACGTCGTCGGCAGAGCAGTGCGCCACCTCGCCGACGCGGGTGGACCGGACGTGCGCCAAGTCCTCGCATACGACGTCGCGCATGCGTCCGCACAGATCGCCGCGGCGCGGGCGATGTTGGACTACGGCGCCAAGGGAGCACTCGAAGCCCGATTGACGTGCGCATTCGCGGCGGACGTGGTGCACGACCTCATCACCCGGCTGTGCGGCCGCGAAGCGATGTGGGGCCTCGAGAGCGCGCCACTCCGGGAGGTGCATCCGTTTCTCGACATCTACCGATCGACCGACTTCGTCGCGTCGTTCGCCGAGCAACCGGGACCGCGCCATCTCGACCCGGAGCTCGAAATGGTGCAGGACACGTTTCGATCGTTCGCTGACAACGAGATCACACCTCGCGCAGAGCACGTTCATCGCCAGAATCTCGACGTCCCGGAGGAGGTGATCGCCGGGCTTGCTGAGATGGGTGTGTTCGGGCTCAGCGTCCCGGCGGAGTACGGCGGGTACGCCGAAGGCGGTGACGCCGAGTACCTGGCGATGGTCGTCGCGACCGAGGAGCTCAGCCGCGGATCACTCGGGATCGGTGGCTCGCTCATCACGCGACCGGAGATCTTGACGCGCGCGCTGATGAAGGGTGGGACGGAAGCCCAGAAGCACGAATGGCTGCCGAAGCTCGCGACGGCCGAAGTGATGGCCGCAGTGGCGGTCACCGAACCCGACTTCGGCAGCGACGTCGCCGGGATCAAGGTCACGGCGACCGCGGCAGACGGCCCCGATCGCGTGCCCGGCTACGTCATCAACGGTGTCAAGACCTGGTGCACGTTCGCGGGCCGCGCCGATGTCTTGATGCTGCTCGCACGGACCGACCCGGACCGCGCCAAGGCACACCGCGGCCTCAGCCTGTTCATCGTTCCGAAGCCGCGTGGCGCGGGCCACGGGTTCGCTTTCACGCAACCGCCCGCCGCCGACGGTCGCATCGGCAAGATGGAAGGGCGACCGATCGACACCATCGGCTACCGCGGGATGCACAGCTACGAGATCGCGCTCGACAACTGGTGGGTCCCGGCGGAGAACCTCATCGGTGAGAGCGAGGGCCTCGGCAAGGGGTTCTACTACCAGATGGAAGGGTTCGAGAACGGAAGGCTGCAGACCGCGGCGCGCGCCATCGGTGTCATGCAAGCGGCGTAC
>DASWRR010000117.1:0-6520 GCA_036403055.1 Ilumatobacteraceae bacterium
GTGCATCGGGCAGTGCCGTTGCGCCGTGCTCCAACTCGACATCGTCGGACTGGTACTTCGCCGATGGCTACACCGTCGAGGGCAGCAGGGAAGATCTCGTCATCACCAACCCGTTCCCGTCCGACGCGATCGTCAGCATCCGCGAGGCAACGGCGACGGAGAGCCGAGTCCCGGCGACGCTGCAGAGCCTTCGCGTGCCGGCCAACTCCATCCTGGTTGTCACCCAGGATCTGCTCGCCAAACGCGAGCTCGTCCTCGCCATCACGGTGACGAGCACTCGGGGTCGAGTCGTCGTCGGCCGTTCGCAGGAGTACCTGGCGTCAGCCGGACGCGCCGGCTTCACGATGACCCTCGGCTCGCCGTCGTTGGGCGAGCAGTTCTACTTCGCCGACGGCGAGGTCGCTCCGAACGTGATCGAGCGGTACAGCATCTACAACGGGTCGGCGACGGAGGCGGTCGTCAACGTGACGTTCCTCGGAATCGACCCCGCGCTCGGGTTCGTCAACCCCGAACCGATCACGGTCCCGGCGGGGAACGTCGTCTCGTTGATCGCTGGTGACGTCGGTGTTCCGGCGGGTCGTCACGGTGCCGTCTTCTCCACGGAGACCGCCGGGTCGATACTGGTGGAGCGGGCAATCACGCGCACGACCGGCGACACGGTGGCGACGACGGTCGTCATGGGGTCTCCGCCGTCGTTCGCCTCCACGCGGTGGAGCATGGCGATCGGGACCGACCTGGCGATCCCCGACGTCCTGGTCGTGCTCAACGCGACGGGTACAGCTGGAACGGTCACCGTCAAGACGCTCGGCGCGGGAGGCGAGGTGCCCGTCCCCGGCATGGAGGCCATCGATCTTCCGGCCGGCGGGGTCATCACCATCGGCGTCACGGATGCGACGGCGCTCGGCCATCCCCTCATCGTGGAATCGACGCAGCCGATGTTCGTCGAGCGACTGCTGCCTCGGAATCCGAACCTCCGCGGCCGTTCCGGTTCGTTCGCCCTGCCAGGCTGAGTCGCGTGAGCCAGGTGATCGTTGCTGCCGTCGTGTTGGTCGTCGCGTTGGGCGTCGGCGCCGTGCTGCGACGCCGTCGTGGCATCGATGCACCGACGCAAGCCGTCTTCTCCGCCCCCTCACAGGTCGACCGGGCCGACTTCGGCGCAGCGGACTCGCCGTGGCTCGTGGCGGTTTTCTCCTCGGCGTCATGCGACGCGTGCGCCGACGTCGTGCGCAAGGCCAACGTCCTTGCCTGCGCCGAGGTGGCCGTCGTCCAGATCGAACATCCGGCCGACGCGGCGTTGCATCGCCGCTACCACATCGATGCGGTCCCGATCGCGATCGTCGCCGACGGCGCGGGCGTCGTGAGAGCAAGCTTCATCGGCCCGATGTCAGCGACCGACCTGTGGGCCGCGGTTGCCGAAGCTCGCCACCCGGGGTCGAGCCCTGAGCCCGACCTCGGCCGCTGACCGCGGCGCCGAGCTAGTACTAGTTGACGTCGACGCCTGCGGGCGCGTCTTCCGTCTCGGGATGAGAACCGGCGTCGGAGGGACCTTCGCCCAAGCTCTCGTGAACGATGCGGGCGACCTCTCCACCGTCGATCGTCTCGCGCTCGAGGAGCGCCTCAGCGACGAGATCGAGGGCCCGGCGGTGCTTGGTGAGCACCTCGTACGCCCTGGCCTCCTGCTCGTGAAGGATCCGGAAGACTTCCTCGTCGATCATCTTGGCGGTGTCGTCGCTGTACTCGCGTCCTTGTGTCATGAGGTCCTCACCGAGGAAGACCTGCTGATGACCGCTCCAGGCCATCGGCCCGACAGCGTCGCTCATGCCCCACTCACGAACCATGCGGCGAGCGATCATCGTCGCCTGCTCGAGGTCGTTGGCTGCGCCCGAGTTGAGGTGTCCGAAGACGATCTTCTCGGCGACCCGGCCACCCATCGCTCGGCAGATGACGTCGTCGAAGTACTCCTTCGAGTACGTGTGGCGTTCCTCCGGAAGGCTCCACGTGACGCCGAGTGCCATGCCGCGCGGCAGGATCGTGACCTTGTGCAGCGGGTCGGCGTGCGGTAGCACCGTCGTAAGGATCGCGTGCCCACCTTCGTGGATAGCGGTTGCCCGCTTCTCCTCGGCGCTGAGCACGAGGCTCTCGCGGCGAGCACCCATCACGACGCGGTCGCGTGCGTTCTCGAAGTCGATGCGCTCGATCTGCTTGCTGCCGCGGCGGACGGCGAAGAGTGCTGCTTCGTTGACCAGGTTGGCCAGATCGGCACCACTCATGCCGGGGGTCGCCTTCGACATCACTTCGAGGTCGACATCGGGGCCCATCCGCTTGTCGCGGCTGTGCACCTTCAAGATGGCGAGGCGCTCCTCGTTTTCTGGGAGCGGCACGACGATGGTGCGGTCGAAGCGACCGGGACGCAGCAACGCAGGATCGAGGATGTCGGGCCGGTTGGTTGCCGCGAGGATGACGATTCCCTCGCTCGTCTCGAAGCCGTCCATCTCGGCGAGCATCTGGTTGAGCGTCTGCTCACGCTCGTCGTGGCCGCCACCGAGACCAGCACCACGCTTGCGGCCGATCGAGTCGATCTCGTCCACGAAGATGATGGCTCGGCCCATCTTGCGAGCCTGCTGGAACAGATCGCGGACGCGGCTCGCGCCGACGCCGACGAACATCTCCATGAAATCGCTGCCGGTGACCGACAGAAAGCCGACGCCGGCCTCACCGGCGACCGCACGGGCGAACAACGTCTTGCCGGTACCTGGAGGGCCGACGAGCAGGATGCCCTTCGGCACGCGTGCGCCGATCTCGCGGAACCGTTCCGGCATCCGCAGGAAGTCGACGACTTCGGTGATCTCTTGCTTGACGCCTTCGTAGCCGGCGATGTCGGCGAAGGTCGTCGACGGCTTGTCGGTCGTGTACGCCTTGGCGCGGCTGCGGCCGATCGACATCACGTTGCCCATCTGGCCCGCTGCTCGACGTTGCATCCACATGAAGAACCCGATGAGCAACACGAGCGGCAGCAACAGGCTTGCCCAACTCAAGAGCCAGTTGGAGCTCGGCGTCTTGGCCTCGAACTCGATGCCCTTCGACTGCAGCACCTTGCTCTGATCGTCGTTCGGGAAGTTGTTCGGCGCGGTGCTCGTGAACTTGGTGCCGTTCGTCAACTCACCGCTGATGCTGTTGGTCGAGTTGTTGACGACCACGCTCTTCACCTGACCCTCCGTGACCAGCGACCAGAAGGTGCTGAACGGCTTCTTGTCGGTGCTCGAAGTTGGCCACACTCGCGGGAGTGCGAACGACAACATCAGCACTGCGAAGAGCACCGGAATGACCCAGCGAGGCCATCCACTGCCGATGGGGCGTCGTCCGCCGCGCTCGGAAGGCTGTTGATCGTTCTGCTGGCCACGTCCACCCGAGCGGCCAGGCGGCGGCGGGGGAGGCGGGGGAGGCAGGTTGCTCATAGCCATATGCTACGGGTCATCGGGCGAATTGGTTCCGCAGGCGTCCATCCACCACCGGTGTCGGCGCGCCGAATAATTTGACCGCATGAACCGGCAGTGTTCGCGCTCAGGTTGCGCGCAGGCGGCGACATCGACGCTCTCGTATCAGTACGGCCGCGCGCTCGTGTGGCTCGACGATCTCACGCCAAGTCGCGACCCGCACGACTACGACCTGTGCGAGCGACACACGGCGCGATTGTCGGTGCCGAACGGCTGGCGCCTCGAGGATCGGCGCAGTCGCCGCGTCCTCGTCTTCGCGGCGTCGTCGCGGCTCGCCGGCTGAGCAACGCACACTGCGTGCGCCGGTAATCTGTCGGCTCATGCCCGGTGCTCAGGTGTCCCCGACGCGCATTGCCCCTGACCAGACGCGCATCGGTCTCACCCAGGCGTTCGCTGTGTGGTGCATCACGTGGGTCGTCGGCAACATCGTCGGCGCGGCGATCATCTCAGGTGCCGGCTACGACTCGACCGACGTCGCACCGGTGTGGGTCACGATGGCCGTGGCCGCCGGGTTGTGGATCCCGATGCTCGTCGGTCTGTGGGTGCTGAGTGACCGGTATCACCCCGTGCGTCTCGGCGCGCCGACATATCCCGGCTACGCGTTCGTCGATGAGTACGGCCTGCGGTTCAAGGTCGTCGACCTGATCGGTATCGCCGTCGGCGTTCTGTCGCAACTGGTGCTCGTCCGACTGGTGTACTGGCCGCTCGAACGAGCGTGGCCCGACACGTTCAGCCGATCGCGTGTCGAGCGCAACGCACGCGACCTCTACGACCAAGCGCACGGTGCATGGCTCGTCGGCCTCGTCGCGATCGTCGTGATCGGCGCACCGTTCGTCGAGGAGCTGATGTACCGCGGCCTGCTGCAGGGCGCGGCCCGCCGCCGGCTCAACGATGCCGTGGCCGTCATCACGGTGGCCGCGTTCTTCGCGTTCATCCACCTTCGTTGGGTTGAGCTCCCGGGGTTGTTCGTCTTCGGCCTCGTTCTCGGGATCTGCGCCCTGCGAACTGGTCGATTGGGGATGAGCATCGCTGCGCACATGGCGTTCAATGCGACGGGGCTGCTGCTCGTGGCACGACTGTGAATCACCGGGTGACGCCTCGCGAGCGGCGGTCAAGTGAAACAATGACACCCGCATGACCGAGCTGATCGACGACCCGGTCGTCGCCGCCGAACCCGCGCCGGCGACGACGCCGCTGCTTGCCCCACCTCGGCGTCCGCTGCTGGACAGGATCGTGTCGCGCGTCTTCCGGCGGCCGCGGTACTGGCTCGATGCGCCGTGGACCAACGAACGGATCGCGCGCTACCTCACCGCGTTGATCGTGGTCGGCGGTTCGACGTTCGCGGTGCTGAAGGTCGTCCACCTCGACCTCGTGTTCGAGAACAACACGCCGACGGGTGGCGACATGGGCGCTCACGTGATGGCGCCCGCGTACCTGCGCGACCACCTCCTTCCGCACTTCCAACTCAGTGGGTGGAGCAACTACTGGTACGACGGCTTCCCGCTGTACCGGTTCTACATGGTCGTGCCGGCGCTGATGATCATCGCGCTCAACATCGTCTTCCCGTACGGGATCGCGTTCAAGATCGTCGCGATCCTCGGGCTCGTCACGCTGCCGGTGTGCTGCTGGGCGTTCGGACGGCTGGCGCGCTTCCGCTATCCGATGCCGGAGCTGATGGCGCTCGCCGCCACGGTGTTCCTGTTCGACGAGAGCTTCTCGATCTACGGCGGCAACGTGAAGAGCACGATGGCTGGAGAGTTCTCCTTCTCGATCGCGTTGTCGTTCGCCGTGTTGGGCCTCGGCGTTTTCGCCCGCGGGATGGAGACCGGCAAGTTCCGCAGCTGGGCCGCGATTCTGATCGCGCTCGCGATGTTGTGCCACGGCATCGTCCTGATCTTCGTCGTGCTCGGCGCCGTGCTGCTGTGGGCCGTGTGGATGGACCGCACGAGGTTCATCTACGGCTTCACGGTGCTCGCCGGGGCTGTCCTCCTCAGCGCGTTCTGGGTCATACCGTTCCTTGCCAACCACGCGTACATGACCGACATGAAGTACCACGGTCGTCCGGATGGCCCGACCGATTCGTACTGGGACATGTTCTTCCCGTGGACGACGTTCCTCGACATCATCGTCACCGGCTTCGCGATCTTCGGCTTCATCGCGTCCGTCGTTCGGCGACATCTCGCTGGTGCATGGCTGGGCATCTGTTGCCTCGCGTTGACCGCATTCGTCTTCCTCGCGAAGAACTCGCTGCCGATCATCGGCCTGCTGTGGAACCCGCGGTTGCTGCCGTTCCTCTATCTGCTCCGACTGATGTTGATGATGGTCGGCATCGTCGAGTTCGTCGAGGTGATCGTTCGCGGCGCGCGGAACCGGCGGATCAAGGGCAGCATGTGGAAGGTCGGGCTCGCGACGGCCGGGGTCGTCAGCGTGGTCGTGCTGATCATGGAGCTGTTCTTGTTCCAACAGGTTCCCGGCGGCCGAATGATCACGCAACACGGCAAGAACGTCTACGCGTGGGGGATCGGCGACTTCAATCCGATCACGCTGTCACCGAACGCCAAGGACGCGCAGAGCGACGGATGGACCCGCTACAACTTCATGGGGTACGAGGGTCGCGATGCGTATGGCGAGTACAAGGCGCTGATCGATCAGATGAAGGCGCTCGGAGCGGACTCAGGTCACGGCTGCGGACGAGCGATGTGGGAGAACAACGGCGACAACGGTCAGTACGGAACGACGATGGCGTTGATGCTGTTGCCGCACTGGACCGACGGCTGCATCGCGAGCATGGAGGGCCTGTTCTTCGAGGCGAGCGGCACGACTCCGTACCACTTCGTCACCGCGGCCGCGGTCAGCAGCAACAGCTCCAATCCCGTTCGCGAACTGCGATACGACAACAATGATGATTCCAAGGGCGTGCCGTACCTGCAGACCCTTGGCGTGAAGTACCTCATGGTCTTCACCGAGAAGGCGAAGGCGCAGGCCGACACTCGCGACGAGTTGACGAAGCTCGCGTCGGTCGGACC
>DASWRR010000118.1:0-2501 GCA_036403055.1 Ilumatobacteraceae bacterium
AGACGATGACCGACGAACAACGCAAATCTGTCGCAATCGAATACCTCAAGGCGTTCGACAACGGCGGTGTCACGTCGACCGGCGGGAGCATTCTCGATCTGTTCGCCGACGATGCGCAGGTGTACTTCCCGAAGTGGGGATTGGCGAACGGCAAGGAGCAGATCGGCAAGCTGTTCGGTGACGTCGGCGCAACCTTGAAGGGGATCACGCACCACTTCTCCCACTTCAACTGGATCTTCTCCGGCAGCGACACGATCGTTGCCGAGGGCACCAGCCACGGCGAGCACAACGACGGACCGTGGCGAGCGGGCGCGCCGGAATCCGGTGCCGGCCGGTGGTGCGACGTCTTCGAGATCCGCGACTGGAAGATCCAACGGGTGTTCATCTACCTCGATCCCGACTACGCCGGCAAGGACACCGCTCGATACCCCTGGCTCGCCACGTAATCCGTCAGCGCACTCTCGTCGCGGTCTCCGCGTCGGGGATGCCGTGTCGGTCGGGATGGAGGATCGACGCAAAGATCTCGACGCCCTGCACCACTCGCGGGCTCGGACGAACGACGAACGCATCGGCATCCACCGCCCACACCTCGGCGTGCTCGGGTAGCATGCCACGGCGCACGACCTGCTCGGCCAAGTCGGTGGCACCAGGCAGACGAAAACCGCAGGGCGCGACAATGACGACATCGCACTCGGACGCGGCGATCTCCTCCCACGTCGCGCCTTGCGAGTTCGCACCAGGCCGTCCCATCACGGAACGCCCTCCGGCCGCGCGGATCATGTCGGGGACCCAGTGGCCGTCGGTGAACGCCGGGTCGGTCCACTCGAGCAGCAACGTCGACCGCGGCATCGAGCCGTCGAGCTTCGCCGCAACGGCCGCGAGACGATCGCGACACTCCGCGATGATCGCAGCGGCTGCGGCCACGGTGCCCGTCGCCGCGCCCACGAGCTGCACCGAGTCGATGACCTCGGTCAAGGTCATCGGATCCAGCGTCAGCACCTCGGCGCGGCACCCGAGATATGCAATCGCGTCGTCGACCTTCGTCACGTCGACCGCGCAGACTGCGCAGAGGTCCTGCGTGATCACGAGCGTCGGATCGAGGTCGGAGAACGCTCCGCGGTCGAGGTGGTAGAGGTCCTCGCCTGCCGCCAAGCGTTCCTTCACGATGGCATCGATCTGCGACGGTGTGAGCCCCTCCGGCAGCGCCGATGTCGAGACGATCCGCTTGTCGCGCGCCTCGGGTGGAAAGTCGCACTCGAAGGTCACACCGACGACCTGATCACCGACACCCAGCTGGAACAAGATCTCGGTCGCCGATGGCAAGAGGGAGAGGATGCGCATGCGGTTCGATGCTAGGCGCCGATGCGGATGCTCCACAGCTGACGGCTCGTCGATGCCCCGGCTGTGCCGCCGGGCACGTCCGCGGGCCGTTGTCGTAGTGTCCATTGCGTCGGGCCTGCCGATCGAAAGGACCTGAAATGAGCGACCAGAACGAAAGCGCTCTGCGAGATCACGCGACGCGAGCGCTCGCGTGCCTCGACCTCACGAGTCTCAACGTCGACGACACGGTCGAGCGCATCGATGCCCTGTGCGACCGAGCGCTGCAACCAGCACCCGGCATCGCCATCCATCCGGCCGCCGTGTGCATCTACCCGCGATTCGTCGCGCAGGCGCGGGCCCGACTGGAGGGTTCGGCGATCGCGGTTGCGGCCGTCGCCAACTTCCCGCTCGGCACCGCCGCGATCGACGACGTCGTGACGGAAGTTGCCGGAGCGTTGCGAGATGGCGCTGACGAGATCGACGTCGTGTTCCCCTTCCGTGCCTATCTGGCCGGTGATCACCTCGCGGCAGCCGACACAGTCGAGCGCGTTGCGATCCTGTGTCATACCGGCGATCGTGCGGCCAAGCTCAAGGTGATCCTGGAGACGGGCGTTTTGCACGACGCCGAGACCATCAAGGCCGCCGCAGCAGTCGCGGTGGCGAACGGCGCCGACTTCGTCAAGACATCAACGGGCAAGCTCGAGCCGGCGGCAACGCCCGCCGCAGCCGCGGCGTTGCTCGAGGTGATTGCAGCCGCACGACGCGAGCACCACGCCATCGGGCTGAAGGTGGCCGGCGGCGTCAAGACGGTCGCCGACGCAGCGACGTACCTCGACATGGCCGACGCAGTCTTCCAACCGGGTGGTGCGGATCCGAGCAACTTCCGGTTCGGCGCAAGCGGCCTGTTGAACGACATTGTCGCCGTGCTGGGAAGTACGCACGCGATGCAGATGTCGACGGAGTACTGATGGCCGAGGCCGGACCGGTGTTCCTCCCACAGGAGATCATCCGCGCGAAGCGCGACGGGATGCGGTTGACGAACGAGCAGATCGAACAGTTCGTCGGTGGCATCACCGACCGCACGATCGGCGACGCGCAGGTCGGCGCATTTGCGATGGCGGTCTACTTCCAAGGCATGGAGCTCGATGAGCGCGTCGCGCTGACCAGCGCGATGTCGCGGT
>DASWRR010000119.1:0-5369 GCA_036403055.1 Ilumatobacteraceae bacterium
GTTGAGCGGCAACGTTGTACACCGCGGCAGGTATCGGCGATTGGTCGAGTGGAGTCGGGAGCAGCGCGCGCAGGTATGCGTCCGTCTCCGCAGTTTGCGTGACGAGCTCGAGGTCGTCGGACATCAAGACGACAGCCGGTCCGCGAAGGTCACCGGATGAAGTCGAAGGAAGGTCGAACGAGGAGGCCACGCTGCGCCGCAACGCAACGGTGATCGGCGCCGCGATGTCGTGCAACAACGTCATGTCGTCGACGGAGAACTGCTCACCTCGTCGCCACAGATCGAGGAAACCCCAGCATCCGAACTGGTCACTGAACGTGATCGACGCGACATCGGTGACCCCGTAACCTCGCAGCACTTCGTTCCACATGCGACTCCTCGACAGGTCGCCGTTCGTCGCGTTCACCAACGACACCGGAGTGTTCGGCTGCATGCTCGTCCACCGGTTCACCGACGCGAGGTACTTGAGTCGGATCAGTGCCGGGAGGTCGTCCATCGACGGAGCATTGGCGACGGGCGCCGACCCGACACATGTGTCCGGATCAGTCACCAACCACACGAAGACGTCGAAGCGCACGAGCGCTCCGATCTCGGCCAGGATCGCGATGCGCAGCTGACGATCATCCAATCGCTGTGCCGCGATCTTCTGCACACGATCAACTGCTCGCACGAGCGGAGGCTACCGTCGCCGATTCCCCACGAACTTGGGATGGCCGGTCCCGCGGGTTCTGCGTATGTTCGGCTGATGGTCACACTGCACATCGAACACCCGATCACGAACTACAGCACCCGGCGGTCGGCGTTCGATGCATTCGCCGACGCTCGTCGCGGAGCCGGTGTCGTCGCCGAGCGCGTCGCCTGCTCCGTCGAGCAGCCGCCGTACATCGTCATCGGGTTGGACTTCGAGTCGACGGATGAGGCCGCAGCCTTTCGCGACTTCCTGACGACAAGTGTCTGGGCGTCGTCTGCGCTGTCGCCGGCACTCAGTGGCCGTCCATTGACGGCGATCTTCGAGCTCGCTCACCCCTGACTCCGGCGCGTTGGGCGATCTGGGTGCCACTCGATCGCATTTGACCAGCCTGCCGCTCGAGTGTGGCACCCAGATCGGTCGCGCCGGGCTTGAAACACTCGTTCAGCGCAGCGTCGCGCCGAGCTTGGCGACGCCGGCCACGATCTTGTCGCGCAGCTCGGTGAGCTCGGTATCGGCGAGTGTGCGGTCGAGCGCTTGCAGCCGGAGCCGATAGGCGAGGCTGCGCGTGCCCTCGGGCAGACCGGCGCCGCGGTACACGTCGAACAGGGCGAGGTCGACGAGCAGTGCGCCGGCGGCCTGCTTGATCGCCTTCTCGACCTTCTCTGCGATCACGGATTCGGGTGTCGTGAAGGCGAGGTCGAGATCGCTCGACGGGAACCTGCTCGTCGGCTTCCACATGGGCACCTTGGCGTCGGTGGCCAGCAGCACCGAGAGATCGAGCTCGAGCACGGCGACGCGTTCATCGATGTTGTACGCGTCGAGCACGTCGGGATGCACTTCGCCCACCGCGCCGATTGCATCGCGGCCGAGGGACAGCGTCGCCGAGCGAGTCGGATGAAGGCCGGCGGGAACGATGTTCTGGTCGACCCGAGCACCGAATCCCATCGCCGCTGCGACCTCGCGCCACACACTCATTGCGGCCATCGCATCGCGTCCCGCCAGCACGACGCCGAGTTGCTCGAACTCGTTCGGCAGCTCGCCGTCCCCTGGCGGGTAGACGTGACCGATCTCGAACAAGCCGACGCCGCGGCGACGATGCGATTCGTTGAACTCGATGGCCTTCAACAGCCCCGGACGCAACGACGTCCGCAGCACACTCTCGTCGGCAACGAGCGAGTTGACGATGCGAAGAGCAGGTCCGGCGAGGCCGGCGCGCAGCAGATCGTCGTCGGCGAGGAACGGGTTCGGCATCGCCTCGTTGAGACCGAGGCCGAGCAGCACATCGCGAAGGCGGCGACGCCGCGCTTGAACCGGTGACAGCCGGCCGTGCATCGCCGACTTCGGCACCGTCTTGCCGACGTTGCTGTAGCCGAACTGCCGAGCGACCTCCTCGATGATGTCGACCTCAGCGGTGCAGTCGGGTCGCCACGACGGAACGGTGACGGACAACGTCTCGTCGCCAGTGGACTCGAAGCCGAGTCCAGCGATGAGCGTGCGCACCTCGGTGCTCGTCAGTGAGGTGCCGAGCAGCGCGTTGACACGAGCGATGCGAACATCGATCACCGGAGGAACCGGCAGGTGTGGCGACTGGGCGTCGACCATGCCGTCGTGGACGACGAGATCGGGGTTCGTCAGGCGCAGGAGCTCAACGAAGCGTGCGATCGCCATCGGCATTCCCTGCGGATCCACACCGCGGTCGAATCGCAACGAGGCCTCGCTTCGCAGGCCGAGGCGCGTGGCGGTCTTGGCGATGCTGATGGGCTCGAACCAGGCGATCTCGAGTGCGATCGTCGTCGTCGTGTCGCTGATCTCACTCTCCAGCCCACCCATGATGCCGCCGATCCCGATCGGTGTGTCGGTGGCATCGCAGATCAGCAGATCGTCAGCGGTCAGGGTGCGCTCGACACCGTCGAGCGTCGTCAAGGTCTCGCCGTCGACGGCGACGCGGACGCGGAACCCTCCCCCACCCAACGTCTCGAGGTCGTATGCGTGGTTCGGCTGATTGAGCTCGAGCATCACGTAGTTGCTGACGTCGACGACGTTGTTGATCGACCGCATCCCAGCGGCGGCCAAGCGATGCGCCATCCAGTCCGGCGACGGGCCGACGCGCACGCCACTGATCACCGTGCTCGTGAACCGAGCGCACCGATCACCGTCGACGAGCTCGACGGTCGCCTGCAGAGTTGGAGCCCCGGGTGTGGCAATCGGCGTCGCGGACGGAACGGACAGCGGCACGCCGAGCCGCGCCGCGAGTTGTCGTGCGACTCCGAGGTATCCGAAGCAATCGGGAAGGTTCCGGGTGACGTCGAGGTCGTAGACGGTCTCTGCTTGGAGACCGAGTGCCTCGCCGTACGGCTGACCGAGCGGCGTGCCCGATGGGAGGATCACGATGCCGGTGTGATCGTCGCCGAGGCGGAGCTCTTGCGCGGAGCACAGCATCCCGTCGCTCTCGATCCCGAGTATCGGCTTCGGCTCGATCACGCGCCCGTCGGGCATCGCGGTGCCGGGCGTCGCGAGCGGCACGATGTCGCCGGCCTTCATGTTGAACGCACCGCACCACACGTGACGCTCCCGACCGTCGCCCGCGTCGACGTACACGCGATGCACCTTCGCCGCGTCGGGATGCCGTTCGGTACGGACGACTCTTGCGGTGATGACGCCGTCGACTGTCGCGCCGACGTGAACGATCTCCTCGACGGCCATGCCGAGATCTGTCATCGTCGCCGCGATCTTGTCGACGTCGTCGCCGACCGCAGCGATCTCGTTGAGCCACGAATGAACGATCTTCATCAGAACTGCTCCACGAATCGAAGGTCGTTGCTGTACATCTCGCGCACGTCGCCGATTGTGTGACGCTCCTTGGCCATGCGGTCGATGCCGAACCCGAACGCGAACCCGCTCCACTCCTCCGGGTCGAGGCCGCCGGCGCGGAGGACGTTCGGATGGACCATTCCACAACCGCCGAGCTCGAGCCACTGCCCGCTGGGCGTCTGGATGTCGAACTCTGCAGACGGCTCAGTGAACGGGAAGTAGCTCGGACGAAGACGTGATCCGAACTCGGCTCCGAAGAACGCCTTGGTGAACGCGTCGATCGTCCCCGCGAGATCGGCGAGCGTGATCCCGCGGTCGATGACGAGACCTTCGAGCTGATGGAACACCGCGAGATGGGTCGCGTCGGTGGTCTCGTTGCGGAAGACGCGACCCGGCATGATCATGTAGATCGGCGGCGGGATCGACTGCATCACCCTGATCTGGACTGGCGACGTGTGCGTGCGCAGCACCGTCGAACCCGGTGCTCCGTGCTCGACGTAGAACGTGTCGTGCATGCTTCGCGCCGGGTGGTCGGGAGGCAAGTTCAGCGCCTCGAAGTTGTACCAATCGGTCTCGACATCGGGGCCTTCGGCAACCTGGAAACCGAGGCCGATGAACACATCTTCGAGCCGCTCCCACGCTTGTGTCACGACGTGCGCGTGTCCGCGCCCCGGCCGTGACATGACCTCGGTGAGGTCGAGACGCTCGGCCGCGAGTTGGACCGTGCGCTCGGAGGCTGCGAGCTCGCGCCGACGATCAGCCGAGCGCTCCGACACTGCTGTCGTTGCTTCGTTGACCGCTTGGCCGGCGGCGCGCTTGTCGTCCACCGTCTCGAGCGAGCCGAGCCCCGTCTTGAACGTGGCGAACGGTCCGCGCTTGCCCAGCAACTCTGCCTCGAGCGCGCGCACCTCGTCTGCAGTGCTGGCGTCGGCAATGCGGGTCAACGCAGCGTCTCGCGCCCGCTTCACTTCTTCGATCATCTCGACCTTCTCCTCACGACATCTCACGACGATGGGCACGAAACCCCCGAGCGACGAGGCCGCGAGACGTCAGCGAGTCAGCGCGCAACCCCGAGCAACGCCCGGGGGCACCGAAATCGCCGATCACACATCGCCGCATACTAGACAGTGCTCCGTTGGCGGGCCACTTCGAATATCACGACGGTGGCGGCCATCGCGACGTTGAGGCTCTCGACCGGCCCCGCGTGCGGAACCGTGATCCACTGATCGATCGCCGCATCATCGTCGAGGCCATGCGCTTCGTTGCCGACGACCACGGCGACGCGCCCGTGATACACCGGGTCGGTGTAGACGTCGCCGCGGTGCGACGAGGTACCGAGCTTGCGAAAGCCCGTCAGCGATTCGAGTGTTGCTTCGAGGACCGGGACGCGGAACAACGACCCCGCGCTGGCGCGCACCACCTTGGGGTTGTACGGATCGACTGAACCAGGTGTCAGCACGACCGCATTCGCACCGGCAGCTTCGGCCGAACGGATGATGGTTCCGGCGTTGCCGGGATCGCCGAGCCGATCTGCGACGAGCAGCAGCGTCGCGTCATGCGGCAACTGTTGCGTCCGCATGGCGACCACCGCGAGGACCGGTTGCGGCGATTCCGTCGATGCCACACGTTCGATCACGTTCGGAGCGAGCACCATCTGCGCCACATCGACGTCGAGCGTCGTTCCGGGTGCGGTGTAGCACCCCTCCACATGCCAACCGGCGTCGATCGCCTGATGCAACAGACCGAGCCCTTCGACAACGAACACACCTTCCTCGTAACGAGAACTGCGGCGCCCCAAGAGGCGCCGCAGTCGTTGAACCCGTGGGTTCGAAAAGGTGAGCTGGTCGCTCAGAGAGCGGCCTTCGCT